>PAMO01000043.1 GCA_002707325.1 Gammaproteobacteria bacterium | reverse complement strand
CGGAGAGCTTACAGTTGAAAATATTGGAGAGAGTGTGGAGTTGTGTGGATGGATGCATCGACGCAGAGATCATGGTGGTGTTATTTTCTTAGATTTAAGAGACAGAACGGGTATCGTCCAAGTAGTTTATGACCCGGAACCAGTTGCCAGTTTTCAGATTGCAGACATGGTTCGCAATGAGTTTGTTCTGAGAATTAAAGGAAGAGTTCGACATCGTCCCGAGGGCACAGTGAATTCCGATATGCCAACTGGAGAGATTGAGATTCTTGGTTCCGAGCTGGAAATACTTAATCGATCTAAAACCCCTCCTTTCCAGTTGGACGATTATTCGGAAGCTGGCGAAGACATAAGGTTGAAGTATCGCTACTTGGATTTGCGTAGAAATGAGATGCAGGAGCGCCTTACTACCCGTGCCAAAGTAACCAGTGTTGTAAGGGCATTTTTGGAACGTAATAATTATTTAGATGTCGAAACACCCACTCTAACCAAAGCGACTCCTGAAGGAGCGCGGGATTACGTAGTGCCAAGTAGAACGCACTCAGGCGAATTTTTTGCGCTACCTCAATCTCCGCAGGTATTTAAACAGTTGCTCATGATGTCAGGCGTAGATCGGTATTATCAAATTGCGCGTTGCTATCGTGATGAGGATCTTCGTCATGATCGGCAACCCGAATTTACTCAGATTGATATTGAGGCATCCTTTGTAGAAGCAAGCGACCTGATGGAATTAAGTGAAGATCTATTGAAAGAAGTTTTTGAGAAAACTCTGGATGTCTTGTTGCCAGATTTCCCTGTTTTAAGTTATCAGAGAGCAATGGAGCTATATGGCTCGGATAAGCCTGATTTGAGAAATCCGTTGGTTCTTGTTGATGTGGCAGATTTGATGGTCGATGTAGAATTCCAGGTTTTCAAAGGACCAGCTAACAGCCCTGAGTGTCGAGTTGTAGCACTGCGGGCTCCGGGAGGCGTCTCGCTTTCGAGAAAGGAGATAGATCACTACACAGATTTTGTCTCTCGATACGGTGCGAAAGGTTTAGCTTATATCAAGATCAATGATTTGGAAAAAGGACTAGATGGTCTGCAATCACCAATACTCAAGTTCCTGTCTTGGGAGATAGTCCAACAGATATTGGAAAGAGTGGAGGCGACCGACGGAGATCTAATATTCTTCGGTGCTGATAAGATCGATATTGTAAATGATTCGATGGGAGCTCTTCGTAACGAGTTAGGGAAAGCCTTATTGTTGATTGAAGATGGATGGGCGCCATGTTGGGTAGTTGATTGGCCTATGTTCGAACGGGGGAATGATGGATCTCCAACTCCTAAGCATCATCCTTTTACGAGACCGACCGTTTCGGCCGAAGCTTTGATGGAGAAACCGCTGTCTGCTTCGGCAGCTGCCTACGATATCGTTATGAATGGCTATGAGCTAGGTGGAGGTTCTCTGAGAATACACGAACCAGAATTGCAGCGAACGGTTTTTGATATTCTGGGTTTAGGTTCTGAAGCTGATGATAGATTTGGCTTCCTATTAGAGGCTCTTGCTCTAGGTTGTCCACCGCATGGAGGCATAGCAATAGGTTTAGATAGGATGGTAATGCTCTTAACGGATGCTAAGGCGATCAGGGATGTAATAGCGTTCCCTAAAACCCAGACGGCAACGTGTTTGATGACTGAGGCTCCGAGTACTGTCGATGAAAAACAATTACAAGAACTGAATATAAGATTAAGAAACGACTAACTAGCTACCGATAGTATTGTTAATAGGCGAACAATTAGCTATATGTTGTATGTCAGTTTAGGGAGACCAGGTTTCAACTATGGCTGGACATAGTAAATGGGCTAATATAAAGCATCGCAAAGCTGCGCAAGACAAAAAAAGAGGCAAGCTTTATACCACGATAATCCGAGAGATTACCGTTGCGGCGCGCTTATCCGGTGGGGATATTGATGCTAATCCGCGTCTTAGAGCTGCTGTCGATAAGGCACTTGGGTCGAATATGCCCAAAGACACTATCGAGCGCGCAATAAAAAGAGGAGTGGGTGGTGGCGAAGGATCCGATGTAGAGGAATTAGTATATGAAGGATATGCCCCAGGAGGAACAGCTATACTGGTAGAAGCGATGACTGACAATCGTAATAGAACTGTTGCAGAAGTGCGACATGCTTTTGGAAAGTATGGTGGAAACCTTGGAGCCGATGGGTCGGTAGCGTATCTATTTAATCGCTGCGGGGTAGCAAGTTTCTCTAAGGTTCTAGATGAAGATCTTCTGATGGAGGTGGCTCTAGAGGCAGGAGCGGAAGATATTGAATTGGACGGTGATGGAGGTCTGGCGATAACAACAGGATGGGAAAATCTTGGACATATGGTTGATTGCCTTGAAGGGAGGGATTTAGCACCCGATCATTTTGAGATCACTATGTTGGCAGACTCTTATAACCCATGTGATGCTGAAATGGCTGAGAAAGTGGTCCGGCTTATTGATGCGCTGGAGGAGCTTGATGATGTACAAAACGTTTTCAGTAATGCTGAATTCCCTATCGATAATGCGGGGTCTTAGGTGGCTAACCGAAGAATTTTGGGTATTGATCCTGGATCAAAAGTTACAGGTTATGGGATAGTAGAATTAACCGATAAAGCAAGGGTTTGCTATATAGCTAGTGGTTGCATACGCTCAGGTAGCGGGGCATTTATGGTACGTCTCGGCGAGATTTATCGTGGCGTTGTAGCGGTAATTGATGAATATGAGCCTTCGGAGCTAGCAATAGAAGATGTTTTTGTTTCCAAGAACGTTGCGAGCGCCCTGAAGCTCGGACAAGCTAAGGGCGTTGCTATAGCAGCGGCAATTTCACGTGATCTGCCCACCTTCGAATACAGCCCTAGGAAAGTAAAAAAATCCTTGGTTGGAAACGGCAGTGCGAGTAAGGGGCAAGTGCAACACATGGTGAAAGCAATTTTGAGCCTTCAAAAAAGCCCGCCAACTGATGCCTCAGATGCACTTGCCATTGGAATTTGCCACGTCAATACTTCACACTCATGATAAGCCACATAAATGGACATCTTATTGAGATAATTGGCAACAGGATTGTTGTGGATGTAGGAGGGATTGGTTATGAGTTAGAGCTCACTAGCACTGCTCTGAATAATCTACCACCCACTTCCAGTGATATAAGCTTGTATGCACACTTTGTGGTACGAGACGATGCACAATTGCTTTATGGCTTTTCCTCACTATCAGAGAGGGAGGTTTTCCGTTCCCTAATAAAAATTAATGGGGTTGGACCAAAACTTGCTTTGAGTATTCTGTCTACTGTTTCGATAACCCAGCTAATCAGCTGTGTTGTAGATAATGACCCGGTGGTTCTCACCCAGGTTCCAGGTGTCGGACGGAAAACAGCGGAAAGACTGCTTTTAGATCTAAAGAACAAATTAGATCAAGATTTGTTAAAACAGGCCCCATTACAGAATATGAATGATCGAGATGCTATTTATGAAGCCGAGGTTGCATTGGTCGGATTGGGTTATAAGAACGGCGAAGCCAAAAAAGCTATCAGAGATGTTTACGTGGCGGGAGCGACGTCAGAGTTTTTAATAAAGGCTGCTCTGAGGGCAGCAGCTCCAGCTACAGGAGCACAATGAAGTGAGCATAGAAGCTGATCGGTTGTTAGGATCTGGTACGGGTATGGAAGAGAAGCGCTTCGATAGGGCGCTGCGGCCTGAAAATCTCACCGAGTATATTGGGCAGGCCCCTATCAAAGAGCAAATGAACATCTTCATTCAGGCTGCACTCGGTAGAGAAGAGGCGTTAGACCATACCTTAATATTTGGACCACCTGGTCTTGGGAAGACTACCCTTGCTCATATAATAGCCCGAGAATTAGGGGTTTCCATTAAATCGACATCAGGGCCAGTATTAGAGCGGCCAGCCGAACTTGCAGCTTTGTTGACAAATCTAGAAAGTGGGGATGTCCTATTTGTTGATGAAATTCATAGGCTCAGCCCCGTAGTTGAGGAAATACTTTATCCCGCAATGGAGGACTTTCAGCTTGATATTATGATCGGTGAGGGCCCAGCAGCGCGTTCTCTTAAATTAGATTTACCCCGTTTTACCTTGGTGGGTGCAACCACGAGGGCAGGCTTGCTGACCTCGCCGCTTAGGGATCGCTTTGGAATAGTGCAAAGATTAGATTTTTATTCGGTTTCGGAGTTATCTCAGATTATTACTCAGTCGTCAAAGAAGCTTGAACTTACAATAACAGAGGAGGGGGCTGGGGAAATTGCCAAACGTTCAAGGGGGACCCCGCGAATAGCTAATCGGCTACTGCGAAGAGTCCGGGATTGGACCCAAGTAAAGGCTGACGGCATAGTATCAGCTGATTCAGCAGATGCGGCTCTCGAAATGTTAAATGTAGATCAAAATGGCTTTGATGGAATGGATAGACGTTTGCTGGATACTGTAATTAATAAATTTTCTGGGGGGCCAGTTGGGCTAGACTCTTTAGCCGCTGCTCTGAACGAAGAAAAAGATACAATTGAGGACGTCATTGAGCCATATTTGATTCAGCAGGGTTATGTTATGAGAACACCCAGAGGGCGTGTTGCTACGGAAGAAGCATATCATCGCCTTGGGATCACTTTTCCTGATGGTAGGCTCAAGGGAAACCAAGAGTTGAATCTAGAATAGGGGTATTTGTGCCAGAACAATTGTCTATAGTGGAATTAATTTTAAATGCAAGTTTGGTAGTGCAAGTAGTTATGGCATCGCTTGGCCTAGCATCGATTATTTCATGGGGGATGATTTTTCAGCGTTGGTTTTACTTGCGGAGTGTTGTTGCGTCTGTTGATGAATTTGAAGATCACTTTTGGTCGGGCATTGATCTGCAAAAATTCGCTAAAGAGCTTGAGGAAAGAGTCGAGCTTACGGGCATTGAGCAGATTTTTGTTGCTGGCTTTAGGGAATTTAGGAGGTTGTCGGATCAGTCAGGTGCAGAACCTGAATCAATAATGCATGGGGCGCAGAGGGCTATGCGTGTAGCTCTAACTCGGGAAGAGGAACAATTGGAGACTCACCTCCCTTTTTTAGCGACCGTGGGATCGACAAGCCCTTATGTGGGATTATTTGGAACTGTTTGGGGAATAATGAATTCTTTTCGTAGCCTAGCGAATATGAGTCAGGCAACTTTAGCTTCCGTAGCCCCCGGCATATCTGAGGCGTTAGTTGCAACCGCGATGGGTCTTTTTGCTGCTATCCCCGCCGTTATCGCTTTTAATCGGTTCTCATCGAGGGTCGATGTGGTGATTAAACGTTATGAAGCCTTTAGCGATGAGTTGACTACAATTCTTTATCGAGCTGCGCATTCGCGCGGACAAAATAAATAGGATATCAATGGGAAGACGACGAAAGCCAATATCAGATATAAACGTTGTTCCTTATATAGATGTTATGCTCGTATTATTAGTCATCTTTATGGCGACAGCTCCCTTGCTTACTCAAGGCGTTATTGTGGATTTGCCTAAGGCGCCATCTGAGCCGGTAGTGCAGGCTGCTCAAGATCCATTAATTATTTCTATTCGTCAAGATGGAGCAATATTTGTCAACGTGGGCATGGAAAATCTAGACGATGAACAGAAGCGTGTGACGATCTATTCGCTTTCGGATCAAGCTGCCAAGATAATAGAAGTCCGCCCTAATATACCAGTTTATTTAAAGGCTGATCATCGCTTAGATTACGGAACAGTTGTCTCAACAATGAGTGTTTTACAAGGGGCTGGCGCCACTAATATAGGCCTCATTACGGAGCCCATCGGCTCCCTTGATAGGGACAGGTAGATTCTGCCATGTGGGTATTACGTCAGTACGGAGCTCCAGCCATATTGGCGATTTGCTTGCACGTGGTAGCTTTTTTAGGATTACAGACGGTTTGGAGTCCAGAGTATAGAGAATTCACCGTGCCTAAGGCAGAAATAGTTACATCACAATTGTTAGTTTTAGAGCATACAAAGGTTCCACGCCCTCCAATCCCCGAGCCAAAAAAAAATTTGGCGCCTAAGTCCCCTACGATTCAACCAAGATCGTTAGATGATAGCGAGACCAAAAAAGATAGTTTAGCTAAAACGGAGAATTCTTCTTTCCCTTCCGAGGTCTCCGCATTTGATACTGAGCCAGAGATGCCAGAATTGGATGATTTTGCACGTACATCTTTTGCAGAAGCTTTGGAGCAAGAAATCAGTGCTGTTCGACAAGATAAAATTACCAAGGAGGTGGAAGAGATTGCTGCGGGTTTCAGGTACGGTATTTATAAAAAAGTTGTAGCAAATTGGTCACGCCCCCCCAGCGCACGAAATGGAATGGTGGCGAAACTTTTGGTGGAGTTGATTCCAACTGGTGAGGTCTTAGGAGTGACGGTTCTAGAAGGTAGTGACAACATAGCTTTCAACCAATCAGCGGAAGCAGCTGTAAGAAAGTCACGCCGTTTTGAGGTACCTCAACAGCCCCGAATTTTTGAAGCCCATTTCAGGCGATTTACTCTGCTTTTCAAACCTGAGGATTTGATCTATTGAGATATTTAGAGGTTTTTATTTTTTTTAAATTAATGTTTTTTTTAGCATTGTTTTTCGCGTTTGCACCCAAAATAAGTGCAGCCGAGAGTTTGGGAACAATAATTATTGATGCTGGTTACGATAAAAGAACTAGTATTGCTATTGTGCCGTTCAGCATCGAACGATCGCTAGATAACGCCCCGGAGATCGCCGATATCATAAATTTTGATTTGGCTAGAAGTGGCTACTTTCAGCCTTTGGGGGCCGATAGTATGCTCTCTTTGCCAACGGTGGCAGAGCAGGTTTTTTTTCGAGATTGGCGAATATTGGGAATAGAGTATTTAGTTATCGGTCGCATAGTAGGTGGTCTGTTTTCTGACCCTAGGGTGATTTACGAAGTTTATGATGTGTATAACGAAAGAAGAATGCTTTCCAAGGAAATTTTTGTCAGTGAGAGCAGATGGCGAGACGTTGCTCACTCGATATCGGATCAGGTTTTCGAGGTAATAACTGGTATTAAAGGCGCGTTTTCTACCCAGTTAGCCTATATTTTAGCAGTCAATTTAGGATCTCCTAGCGCTAGGTATATGCTTGAATTGGCAGATTCTGATGGCCAAGGAAGTAGAACGCTTTTTTCTTCAAATCAACCGTTGATGTCAGTAAGCTGGTCTCCCGACGGGAAAAGAATAGCGTATGTCTCATTTGAGAATGGTCGTCCTGGTATTATCTTACAAAATATTGCTACTGGATCGAGGAAGCGTATAGCTCAGTTTAAGGGGATTAATGGATCTCCAGTTTTTTCTCCTGATGGAGAAAAGTTAGCTATGGTCCTATCTAGAGATGGAAACCCAGAAATATATGTCATGAGTCTTTCGGATGGTCGGCTGCGCCGCATAACCAGGCACCATGCTATCGATACCGAGCCATCTTGGGCGCCCGAAGGTGACCAAATTATTTTTACGTCAGATAGAGGAGGACAGCCTCAGATTTATCAAGTGGATTTGAACACTAACTATGTTGAGAGGCTAACTTTCCGAGGCAGTTATAACGCGCGACCTCGTTTACTTCCCAGTGGGAAAGACATGGTTTACGTACATCGTGCCAATGGCTTGTTCCATATTGCAAAGCAAAGTTTGGACGGGCAGAGCTTTCATATCCTAACTGAAACAACTTTAGATGAATCACCCTCTATCGCACCGAACGGTACAATGTTAATTTATGCTACGCAAGATGCGGGTAGAGGTATACTATCGGTAGTATCGATGGATGGTAGAGTGAAATATAGACTACCTTATATTTCTGGAGACGTTCGGGAGCCGGCATGGTCCCCATACAGAGATTTCCTTTTGGAAGGACAATGAATTGAATCTATTGAGATGCTTAAACTTAGTGTAGATGGGAGAATTGAATGATGAATAAATGGTTGCGTAGCCTGATTATGGCACTGGGCGCTATTGTTTTTGTGGGATGTGCTAGTTCTACACAAACTCAGCCAACAGAAGCCCCAGAGCCGCTGGAAACAGCTGAGTCTGCTCCGGCACCCCAATTACCACCCTCTGAGCCACCTGCCTTTGATGCTGAGGGTAATCCATATGTTCCTGGGACGATGCGTGTGCTGGACCGAGGGATATATTTTGACTACGACAGTGTGGTAGTAAAACCAGCGGATTTGCGTGCTTTGGAATTGCATGCCGAAATCCTAGTGGATAACCGGGACCGGGAAGTAGTAATCGAAGGGCACTGTGATGAGCGTGGAACGAGGGGATATAACTTAGCTCTTGGTGAAGGCCGAGCTGATGCGGTCAGCAGGTTTCTGACATCTGCCGGTGTTTTTACTAGTCAGATAGAAACCGTTAGCTATGGGGAAGAAAGACCCGAAGATCCAGGGCATGATGAAGCAGCTTGGTCAAGAAACCGCCGAGCAGTTTTAATTTATAAGTAGATTACTGGTTTTTAGGCCAATGAGTTCTTCAAAAGAAGCAGCAAAAGCGTTGATTGTCGTATTGATGGTCATTGGCCTATTCACAAGCGGACAAGTTCTTTCTTCAGAAGCTAGTTCTGAGGATCATGCTACATCCAGCAGCGGTTTTTCTGTTTTACCAGAGGCTATGGATCAAGAACGGAATGGATTAGCCAATCTTTTTTATGAATTGCAGATTCTCAGACAAGAATTGCAGTATCTTAGGGGTTCTGTAGAAGAGCAAAGTCATAATTTGGAGCGACTTATTAAGGCTCAGCAAGATCAATATGTAGATTTGGATAGGCGAATATTATCCTTAATGAATGGTGGCGAGGATTTGGTATTAGAAGAGCCGATCAATGGTGATCATGCAAGGAAGAATGACGGAGAAACAACACTATCAGTTAGGGGATTAGGAACGGAAAGGGAAGACTATGCGCAGGCTTTCAAGTTGGCTCAAGACGAAGAAATAGACTCTGCCATAATTTCTTTTGATCGGCTTATTTCAGATTATCCAAATGGAGAGCTCACACCAAATGCATTTTACTGGCTTGGCCAGCTCTATTTTATAAGAATGGAGTATGAGAAATCCCGACAATCCTTCGCGCAATTACTGAACCTATACCCATCTCATCAAAAGGTTGCTGATACTTTGTACAAATTAGGAGTTACCTATCATCGGCTTGGAGACGTTGAACGGTGTATCCAGCTTTTTGCTAGGGTACAGCAGGAATTTCCTAGGAGTCCAGCTGCTGGGCTCGCAAAAGCCTATGCCTTGGAAATGGAGTGAATGGTGTTCCCCGCATGGGACAACTGAGAATTACAGAGATATTTTTATCGTTGCAGGGAGAAACCTCTCTGGCGGGCATTCCCACTGCATTTATTAGGCTTACAGGATGCCCATTAAGATGTAGCTATTGTGATACGGCTTACGCTTTTGCGGGCGGAGAGCTTATGTCCTACTGTGAAATCCTTGAGAAATTAGCGTCTTTCCCTGACGTGTCCCATGTAACTGTAACGGGCGGAGAGCCTTTGGCCCAGTCAGGATGCCTAAAGTTATTGGAACTATTATCTGATAGAGCATACAAAGTGTCTTTAGAAACAAGTGGAGCATTAGATATTTCTAGGGTTGATAAGAGGGTGATCAAGATTATAGATTTTAAAAGCCCTGGCTCTGGAGAAGTCGGCAAGAATAATTGGGAAAATATTCCATACATTAGACCTGATGACCAGATTAAGTTTGTTATCTGTGATCGAAAAGATTATGAGTGGGCCAAGTTGAAGTGCGATCAATATAAACTTTTCGAGATAGTTGGTGAAGTTCTTTTCTCCGCTAGCTGGCAGCAAATAGACTCTCGTATACTTGCTGAGTGGATTTTGGATGATTGTCTTCCAGTTAGAATGCAGGTTCAGTTACACAAAATTTTGTGGGGAGAAGAACGCGGAAGATGAAACGTGCTGTAATCTTAGTGTCAGGGGGACTGGATTCAGCGACAGTTCTTTGGCAAGCAAAGGCCCTCGGTTTTTCGTGTTTCGCGTTATCTTTTGATTATGGCCAACGTCACCGTCTGGAATTGGAAGCTGCAACCAAAGTTGTTGAAAGTGCTGGTGCTGATGAACATCGAATACTTAAACTGGATATTAGTGCCTTCGGTGGTTCGGCCCTAACCGATATTAGCATTCCGGTGCCGGAGGAGGAGCAAGATGGTATTCCTGTTACTTATGTGCCCGCAAGAAATACCATATTCCTCTCGATGGCCCTAGCATGGAGTGAGGTTATTGGAGCCAAAGATATATTTATAGGGGTTAATGCAGTTGATTACTCTGGATACCCGGACTGTCGTCCTGAGTTCGTTTCTTCCTTTGAGAAATTAGCTAATATTGCAACGAAAACAAGTATGGAATCTGATGACTTGATAAGAATTCATACCCCGCTCATTGACCTAGGAAAATCTGAAATTATTCAGCTTGGTACCAAACTAGGTGTAAATTATTCTCTTACAATATCATGCTACCAGCCAGATGTTGACGGAAAATCTTGTGGTAAGTGTGATAGTTGTCGTATTAGATCAAAAGGATTCTACGATCTCGGAATTCCAGATCCAACGATTTATGTATAGATAATAGTGGAATAGTTATATGAAATTTCTAGAAGGGGGGGCATTACCATGAGCAACGACATTCTCTTTGATATTAGTGACGGGATAGCCACACTAACGTTAAACCGACCTGAAAAAAAGAATGCTATGAGTTTCTCGATGCTTGGGGAGTTTATAGATCTCCTGTCGAAGATAGGGAAGGACAAGTCGGCGCGTGTGCTTATAATTGAGGGAAGCCAGGGAGCATTTTGTGCTGGTACTGACTTATCAGACTTGGATAGTATCCCGGGACAAGATCGGGGATTAAGAGGTGCTGCTTCAGACCATGATCGGTGGTGGCCTATAGTAGAGTGTCCAGTTCCTGTAATAGCGGCGATCGATGGGCCAGCTGTTGGAATGGGTGCCGAATTTACCTCGCAATGCGATATTCGTATAGCTACCTCTAACGCTCGTTTCTCCTGGAATTTTTCGCATCGTGGATTAGTGCCAGATACAGGAGCTGGCACCTGGATTCTTCCACGCTTAATTGGGCCTGGCCAGGCGCTTAAGCTACTTTATACAGGTGAATTTATCTCAGCTGAAGAAGCTTTCGACCTCGGATACGTGCAAGAAATAGTGCAACCTGAGGAGCTTCAAAAAGCTGCTCTCGATATAGCAATATCGATAGGGAAGGGGTCATCCTTCTCGCATAAGAGAATAAAGAAGCTAATTTTTCAAGGGTTGGGCTCTGATGTCGATGACCATATGGAGCGTCATACTAAGGCGTTAACTGAATGCTTTAAGAGTAAAGATCACGAAGAAGGAGTAAAATCGTTTCTCGAACGCAGAGCCCCTAACTTTATTGGTGAATAGTTATCTCACCTGGGGCTCAGAGCTATTTGGATAATGGTGGGTCGTCTGGGGCTCGAACCCAGGACCAACGGGTTAAAAGCCCGGTGCTCTACCAACTGAGCTAACGACCCTTTAAGCAGGAGGCTTGATCAAAGAGCGCGAATTGTAGTCGTCAGTTACACGCTAAACAAGTGGCGTAATCAATGTCCCAAAAACTATAGATGTGCCGGCTGGCAGATTATGATCGAATTCTAGTAAAGTCGTTATCCAGTTAAGGAGGGTTCAGGAATGAAATTGAGCAAGCTTAGTAGATCTATAGAGGGCCGTGTCGCGATTGTAACCGGAGCTGCAAGTGGTATGGGTGCAGCTACAGCTAAGCTTTTTTCAGAGTGCGGAGCAAAAGTCGCTGCCTTGGATAGAAATGAGGGGCAGTTGATGGAGGTAGTGCGTGAGATTGATGCCGCGGGTTATTCGGTGAAGGGATGGAATTTAAATTTGCTAGACAGGAATGCTATCGATAGTGTGATATCTCAGGTGGCAGAGTATTTTGGGGGTATTGATATATTGATCAATAATGCCGGCATATCTCGATTTGCACCTATTGATAGTGAAGATTACGAAGATGCTTGGGAAGATTCTCTTGGCGTACTTCTCACGGCGCACATTCGAACAATAAGGGCAGCCTTACCACATCTACGAAACTCTTTAGGTGGTCGGATCGTAAATATAGCATCTACAGAAGGTTTGGGTGCTACCAAAAATGGGAGTCCATATACGGCTGCGAAGACCGGTGTTATAGGCTTATCTCGCTCTCTGGCGGTAGAGTTAGGAGATGAAGGGATCACGGTCAATTGTATATGCCCAGGACCTATACGTACTGGAATGACTGATGATATACCGGAAGCCAACAAAAAAGAATTTGCGCGACGACGGGTCGCACTTAAGCGTTATGCGGATCCTGAAGAAGTAGCTCATGCAACTCTCAGTCTTGTGCTACCAGCTGCAAGTTTTATTACTGGAGTAGCTTTGCCAGTTGATGGTGGTTTGACCATTAAGAATGCTTAGTAAGTCAACTATTCCCCAGTGAATTGACCCCGTCGACGTTCTGCAACGGCTTTAATGCCTTCTTTATGGTCCTTGGTCTTTTGCAGACGAAATTGTTCTTGGAACTCTATATCGGTTTGGTTTTTGACTGCTTCAGCGATACCTTCTCGCATAGTGGCCCTGACTGAAACAAGTGCTAGAGGAGCGTTTTCAGCGATATCTTTAGCGAGCTTTATGGCGTCGGACCTAATATTTTCGATGGTGGTTAAACCATCTGCTAAACCCCATTTATAAGCTGTTTCACCATTTATTCGCTGTCCTGTGAGAAACATCAAGGAAGCTTTCTGGTGGCCGATAATTTTTG
>PAMO01000042.1 GCA_002707325.1 Gammaproteobacteria bacterium | reverse complement strand
GGGCTCCACTCGGATTAGCCGACGTCGAGATGAGTGGGCCGCCAAATTTGTGGCTAAGTTTTCTAGCCTGAGCATGTCCTGGAACGCGAATGGCGACCGTAGAGTGTCTTCCCGTAACCCAGAACGGAAATCTTTCGTTAGGAACTACCCATGTCACCGGCCCTGGCCAGCTCGCGTTGATTGCAGATCGTTCATCCGCTCGCAGAGCCGCCAGTTCCGCCGAAAAATATCGAGCGCTGGCCCCAATGAGAATTAGTCCCTGTTCTATCGAACGTTTCTTGAAACTTAATAGCCGTCTTACAGCAATCTCGCTCCATGGGTCACAAGCTAGGCCCCATACCCCCTCGGTAGCATGCAGAATAACGCCATCGCTCTTTAATTTACCGACCGCTTTCGCGATTTGCGATCGCCACATTGCTCTTGCCTAGCCCTTCAGTTCCCGTTGTAGGTCTTCATTCTGTTTCACTATGTTTTCAACGTTAGCTGCTCGTTCAGCAATCAATTTAGCCTCAACGCTCATGTCTGCAACCGCTAAAATTTGCCCGGCTAAATAACCCGCATTTTTTGCGCCAGCTTTGCCAATTGCTACTGTAGCGACGGGAATACCTCCAGGCATTTGCACTGTCGATAGCAAGGCATCGAACCCCTGAAGTGGGCCCGCATCAACAGGTACGCCTATTACGGGACGGACTGTATTAGCGGCTACCGCTCCTGCCAGGTGTGCCGCCAATCCAGCTGCGCAAATGAAAACGGCACAGCCTCTATCTATGGCCCCTGCCACATACTTCTTGGTCTCCGCAGGCGTTCTATGAGCCGACGAAACCGTTACTTCATATTCTACGCCTAAGCTTTCCAGCACCTCGCTCGTGGCCTGCATAACCGGCCAATCGGATTTCGAACCCATAAGTATTGCTACAAACATTTTTTACCTCGCTCGCACTATTTAAAACCGCTTTTACCAAGCGGCGCCCGCGGCTATGCACCAAGGGATTAATATACCTTCGCAATACTCTCACCACAATTGTTGGCAGCAGAAAGAACAAAAATGCTATAATCAGAGCGTCGGTGGCCGTTATGCTCAGTCACCACTAATTCGCTATCGTGCAAGCAACGTAGAAAATGACGACATGGCCCTCCTAGAAATTCTCGAGTTCCCCGACCCTAGATTGCGCACTAAAGCGTTGCCGATTACAACCATAGACGCGGATATCAAGGCCCTAGTAGGTGATATGTTGGAAACAATGTATAAAGCTCCTGGTATTGGGCTGGCCGCCAGCCAGGTCAATATACACAAACGGGTTATCGTAATCGATATATCTGAAACGCGGGATGAGCCCCTAGTGCTTATTAACCCGGAATTGAGCGTTAGTGGTGAGGAAGTAGAGACCGATGAAGGCTGCCTATCTGTGCCAGGTTATTACGAGCCGGTAGTCCGAAAAGAACGGGCCGCTGTAAAGGCTATTGACGAAAATGGAGTTCCTTTTGAGCTCAATGCAACGGGCCTCTTGGCCATATGCATCCAACATGAGAATGACCACCTAAATGGCAAACTGTTTGTAGACTATTTGTCGCCCCTCAAGCGATCAAGAATCCGAAAAAAATTGCAAAAACTAGGCCAACGCGGACAATAATAAACCCAACGCTCTGGATTTTGCTGAAGGATAGTTAAGTAATTAATATGCGCATAGCTTTTGCAGGAACGCCGGAATTCGCCGCAACAATATTAAGCGGGTTAGCAGACACTGACATGAATATAACGTGTGTTATTACGCAACCCGATAGAAAAACAGGGCGGGGCCAGAAACGACTAGCTAGCCCAGTGAAAATAACGGCTGAGGCGTTAGGATTAAAAACTTGGCAGCCTGAAACGCTTAATACAGTGAGCGCGCAAGAAAAGCTGCAGTCCTTAGCTCTTGACTTCCTTGTGGTAGCCGCATATGGGTTGATCCTCCCAAATCCCATTTTAAATACTCCTAAGCAAAGTTGCATAAATGTGCACGCATCGCTACTGCCCCGATGGCGCGGGGCCGCTCCTATAGAAAGATCCATTTTAGCGGGAGATACGGAAACCGGAATCTGTATTATGCGGATGGAAGAAGGCTTAGATACCGGGCCAGTTTATGCTCGGGCAACGTGTCCGATAGGACCACGAACGACCACGGAGCAGTTAGAGGGAACTCTTGCCAAAATAGGCATACCTCTTTTGTTAGACACCCTCGCCCATGCTGATTCCTGGTTACCCTCCAAACAATCCAATGAGGGGGTGAGCTACGCCAAAAAAATAGGCAGGGAGGATGCTCGAATAGATTGGACAGGACAGGCTCAGCGTATAGCGCTGCAAGTGCGGGCCTTAGCCCATAGAATGCCGCCCACAGCTGTACTTGCTGATACTAGAATGCTTCTTTTAGCTGCGGAGCCCCATGAAGAGATAAAAACAGGCGCCCCACAAGGGTCGATAATTAAGTCTGACAAAACTGGTATCTATGTTGCTTGTAATGCGAGCACATTGAGAATAACAAAGTTACGTCTTAATAAAGGGAAGGGGGGGTTGCTTTCTCCCCAACAAGCTCTAAATGGGTATCCGGCACTTTTCTCCCCCGGTCAAAGTTTAAACTCTCATGGATGATCGAGCTGCTGCTGCTCTAGCTTTAAACTTGGTATTGAAATACCGTCGTACTAGTGATCAGGTATTGGGTTCTTTAGATTCTCCAGCCGCGCGAGATTATTTTTTTGGATCACTACGTCATTACTTCGCGATATGTTCCTTGCTAGACCCCTTAATTAAAAGACCAATAGCTGAAAAGCACCAGGATATATATTGTTTGTTAATAGTAGGTGCTTACCAACTTATCTATGGCCGCACGCCAGAACATGCGGCCCTACATGCAACGGTCCAGGCGTGCCAGGAACTAAAAAAAGATTGGGCCAAGGGCCTAATTAATGGGGTGCTCCGAAATTTACAGCGACAATGCCCCATAAATCTGTCTACCGAACAGAGCTACCCTTCCTGGTTCGCGAATCTGATAGACCAGGGTTATCCTGGTAAAATGCGATCTGTTCTTGCGGCGTTGCTGCAACGAGCTCCTCAAGCCGTGAGAGTCAACCTGAAAGAAAACACTGTTGAGGCCTATTGCGCTCTGCTAAAGCAAGCGGGAATAAATTATTCAAACGGCTATACCAAAGCAACGCTTGTTCTTAACAAAGCAGTCCGTCAACAAGATTTGCCCGCCTTTTACGAAGGGAAGGTAAGCACCCAGGATGCAGGAGCCAGCTTAGTTACAGAATTGCTTCCTCTGAAATCCGGACAAAGATTACTGGATACCTGTGCTGCGCCGGGTGGAAAATTATTCGCGCTAATGGAGGCGACTCCCAAAATCCAAGCAACAGCGGTAGAAGTGTCTAGCCGCCGGGTGGCTTACCTTGCGTCGGAAGCCGATAGGCTTGGTCATAGCCCTACAATACTGGAGGGTGACTCTACGAGCACAGATTGGTGGGATGGAACCCCATTTGATGCCATATTAGTAGATGCGCCATGCTCAGGAAGTGGCACTGTGCGCAGGCATCCCGAAATACTAATTCTTCAAGAAATACAGAGGCTTAGGGGATATCAACAGCAACAATTGCGGCTCCTCGCGAACGCTTGGCAAACTCTTAAGCCTGGGGGTTTGCTTCTTTATTGTACCTGTTCAGTATTTGAAACCGAGAACGACGATGTCATCAAGGCTTTCCTGGCAGATGCAAGAGAGGCCTCGGTGGTAAATCTGGCGCTCCCAACGGGTAACCCCACGGACGTGGGTTGGCAACTTCTGCCAACCGATTATAAGACAGATGGATTCTATTACGCATTATTGAAAAGAGCGGAGTAGAATAAGCAAGTATTGAGGCCTATTAGAGGAATGCCACAGATACAATGAAAATCTTGATTCTTGGTGCAGGGAAAGTGGGGGGAACTATAGCTGAAAGCCTAGCTAGAGAAGCATTCGACATCACCCTAGTCGATAACGACCCCAATATTGTGGAAGAACTCCGAGATAAATTGGATGTTAGAGCTGTGCACGGATCAGGGGCGCATCCTGATATTTTGCGACAAGCTGGCGCGGATGATGCTGATATGCTGATCGCTGTTACAGCAAGTGATGAGGTCAACATGGTTGCCTGTCAAGTCTGCTACTCTCTATTTAAAACGCCAAAAAAGATCGCGCGGATTAGATCTTCCGCATACCCAACAAAACAAGGGTTTTTCAGCCAAGACCATATGCCAATCGATGTCCTCATCGACCCCGAAGAAGTAGTAATGAACAATATTCGGCAGTTGCTGGAACATCCGGGGGCGCTGCAAGTATTAGATTTTGCAGACGGTCGTGTGCAACTTGTCGCCGTTAGAGCTTACTACGGTGGCCCCCTCGTAGGTCGCGAGCTTAGGATTCTCCGGGAGCATATGCCAGGAGTAGACACAAGGGTTGCTGCAATTTTTCGTCGTGGACAAGCTATTAGGCCTGATAGAGATACGGTCATCGAAGTAGATGATGAGGTTTTCTTTATAGCGGCCGCACAGCATATAAATGCTATCACCTCTGAATTGCGCAAAGTGGAAAAGCCCTTCAAACGGATAATGATCGCGGGAGGAGGGAATATTGGGATTAGGCTAGCTCAGTCCATCGAAAATGGCTTCGCGGTTAAGGTTCTGGAATCACGAAAGGATCGGTGCCAGGAAATAGCTGGGGAACTCAATCATGCGACCATCTTGAATATTGATGTCACGGACCGAGAGCTTCTGCTTGAAGAAAACATAGAACATGCCGATGCCTTTTGTGCTGTAACTAATGATGATGAAGTAAATATTATGTCTTCTCTGATGGCAAAACGACTCGGGGTACGGCAAGTCATGTCGCTCATAAGCAAGCCGGCTTATGTGGATCTTGTGCAAGGCAGCGATATAGATATCGCGATCTCTCCTGAACAAGCTACCATCAGCTCCCTCCTTACCCACGTGCGCCGCGCTGATGTGGTGCGGGTACATAGCTTGCGACGCGGAGCGACAGAGGCAATTGAGGCAATTGTGCATGGCGATATCAAAAATTCTAAAGTGGTGGGAAAGGCCATAAAGGACATAGCCCTGCCACCTGGAACATCAATAGGGGCGGTGGCTCGTGGCGACGAGGTTTATATCGATCACGACGAAATCGTGATCGAAACGGGGGACCATGTAATCCTTTTTCTTGTGGACAAAAAGCAGGTGCGTGCTGTCGAGAAATTATTTGAAGTGGGAATTTCTTTTTTTAATTAAGGAGTGAAGTCATCAGATATCTACGGGGAATCCTTTAACGTGCACTTTTCTGTAATCTCTAGGGTGACAGGAATCCTGCTAACCATATTTAGCCTGGCCCTATTTACGCCAGCAATGGTTGCCCTTATTTATAATGAGTCGACCGTCGACGCTTTCTTTACCGCATCTCTGATAACTCTAGCAAGCGGCCTAGCTTTAGCCATACCAAAACGAAAGGTGCGCGATCTTAGAAGTAGAGATGGTTTTTTGATAACCGTCTTTTTTTACGCTGGGCTGGGATTATTCGGGGCACTCCCATTTTTAATGATCGATAGCCTTAATATACTTTGGACTGATGCTGCTTTCGAGTCTTATTCCGCCATCACCACTACCGGTGCAACCATACTAACTGGCCTCGATGAGCTCCCAAGGTCGTTGCTATTTTATCGTCATCTCCTCCAATGGTTGGGCGGCATGGGAATCATTGTTCTAGCCGTTGCCATCCTGCCCATGCTTGGGATTGGGGGTCTTCAACTTTATCGTGCGGAAGCGCCAGGGGCTGTTAAAGATACAAAACTTACGCCTCGTATAACAGAGACAGCCAAAGCTCTTTGGTATATATACTTAGGCCTCACCATCGCTTGCGCAACCGCTTACCATATGGCGGGCATGGGGCTCTTCGATGCTATTTGCCATAGCTTTTCAACCGTAGCAATTGGCGGGTTCTCAACCCACGACGCCAGCCTGGGATATTTTAACAGCCAAGGGATTGAAACAGTCGCCATGGTCTTCATGCTGATTTCCGGGATAAACTTTGGCCTGCATTTTACAGTGTTCAGTCGCCGTAACCCCTTGCTCTATTTTAAGGATATCGAAACGCGCCTATATCTAACGGTTTTAGCATCAGTCGGGGTCATGATCTGCCTCATACTAATTCAATATCCAATCCCTAGTGAGAGCCCCATTAGGGAAGGCCTATTTCACACAATATCTATCGCTACAACTACCGGTTATACAACAACTGGATTCAGCGGATGGCCCGCTTCAGCCGCCATAATCTTGCTCTTCGCAGCATTTGCCGGCGGCTGCGCAGGCTCAACAGCTGGTGGCATAAAAATGATTAGGGTAAGGCTGCTTAGTTCACAAGGCATGCGAGAAATTCGTCGTCTGATACACCCACATGGGGTATTTCCAATTAAGCTTGGGGGGCAGCGGGTCCCTGACAGGGTTGTTGAGGCAGCTTTCGGCTTTTTCGCAGCCTACGTGCTTATTTTCCTAGTCATGGTGGCTGCACTAATGGCTATATCTGACTTGAACTTCATCACAGCGTTTTCAGCCGTTGGCGCTTGTATAAATAATCTAGGGCCAGGCTTAGGCGAGGTAGCAGCAAACTATGCCAGTCTATCCAACCCAGTAAAAACGGTCCTCATTCTCGCAATGGTTTTAGGGCGCCTAGAAATTTTCACCTTATTAGTGCTGCTGACACCGACCTTTTGGAAGCGCTAAAACGTTCCCGCCCTAAGCATAGTAGTTTCTGCGCCCTATCTGCTGCCTGCGAAACCTCTTGTACTCCCATTGGTACTGAGCTGGATCGCTAAGTACCACTGCCTCTATTGCTGCGTTCATTGCTGTCGCTGATTTTATAGGTGACGGGCTAAAAATGTCGTCTCCAAGTTCTGTAAAGCTTAGCTCGAAGCCATTCTTAACCCGTTTCGCGGCTCCCATGATTACCCTGGGCTGAGTGCTTTGTATTAAACCGTGAGCCAAAGTCATGGTCAGTGCCTCAACGTTAAAGAAAGGCGCATATACACCCGCTTGTCGACGAGGAACATGATCTGGAAGTATTGCTAAACAACCGCCACCGCCCAAGTGTTGGCGGGCTTCTTTAAGGCCCCCAAAAGATAATGGCACCAACCGCATCCCACTCCGAGCTCGCGCTTCCAATAATGGCTTAGATAACCATCCGGGAAGCGATGGATTATAAAGCGCCATCGTTCCGAGCCTACCTAGATACAGGCCCAAAAATTCCCAGTTGCCAAAATGAGGGGCCAAGATCACGGCCCCACGATCCGAGCTCAACACCTCTTCTAACAAATCTGGTTTTTGCCCCGCGACTAAAGCTAGCCACCTTTCTTCAGGCCACCGAAAAAAAATGCCTAGCTCTGCTACCAAGCAGGCTGTTTCAGCTATACTGCTCTGGACAAGTTGCTTTCTATTTTGTGCGCTCTGGCCCGGAAAACAAAGATCAATATTTCTGGTCGTGTTTCTCACCAAAACGCCCTTCCCCATGACGAGGATTCTAGCAAGCCAGCGAAATAGTCCACGTGCCTGCTCTAAATTTAGCCTTGCCATACAGCCGGTGAAAATAGAAAGGAGTAGCGTTAGCATTGAACTCATTCGTGGCGGGTGATGCAATTTGACACATGATCGTTGACAAGCCCAGCACTTTGCATGAACGAGTAGCAAGTGGTCGGGCCAATAAATTTAAAGCCTAAGACTTTTAGCTCTCCAGCCATGCGCTTAGATATAGGGTCAAGTAAAGGGATATCGTCAGCGTTAATCCAAGGATTGTTTATGGGTTTCGCGTCCACAAAAGACCAAATTAGCTCACTGAAATCGGGCACCTCCAAATATGCTTGCGCGTTTTGAACGAGGGCCTCAAGCTTAAGGCGGTTTCTTATAACGCCGGGATCGCGCATCCAGCGGTCCACTTGTTTCAGGCCCTTAAGTGCTAGTTGAGCAGGGTCAAAGCCCGAAAAAGCAGCGCGCATGGTTTCCCTTTTCTTTAGAACGGTTCGCCATGACAACCCCGCTTGCATTAGCTCTAAGATCAGCTGCTCAAAAAGCACCTGGCTATTCTTCTCAGGGCGTCCCCATTCGGTATCATGATAAAGCATTAAGGCAGGGTCGCCCTCACTCCATCTGCACCGGGTGTTTTTGACCATGGCCCGATTATCCCTTAAATTGCTAAACCTATACTCATTGTAACCTTCTCTGCATAAGCGGGTGACAAATTGAACAAACTAATACTGCTAGATCGTGATGGCGTGATCAACTTCGATTCCCATGGGTACGTCAAAACCGCTGCTGAGTGGGTGGCTATCCCTGGCGCTTTAGCCGGTATAGCCCGGCTGACAGAAGCTGGTTATTTGCTAGGCATCTGTAGCAACCAATCAGGTGTTGGTAGAGGGCTCATCACGCAGAGCTCCCTCGCCCACATAGAGCAGAAAATGATGCGCGCCGTGCAAGAAGCAGGTGGCAGCATTCATTCCATTTTATATTGTGAGCATCGGCCTTCCGAGGCTTGTGCTTGCCGTAAGCCTAAACCCGGGATGCTGCTATCCGCAATGGCAGAACTTCGAGCCAAACCGGAGGATACGCTCTTTATCGGGGATTCTTTGTCTGACATACAGGCCGCTAAAGCGGCTGGGTGCTCAGCAGCTCTAGTTAGAACCGGTAATGGCCGCCGAACCGAGAGACAGATCAGCCGCAGTTGCTCCATTCGGATTGCCAATGATCTTTATCAGCTTTCCGAAGATCTTACCTAACCCAATATTCAAATGTCTAAGTTGCTCACCGATAACGCATTACTTTCAATAAATTCGCGGCGCGGCTCAACCTCATCACCCATCAATGTTTCAAATAGCTGGTTTGCGGCCCGCGCATCTTCCACAGTGACTTGCAACATCCGCCGAGTATCCGGATCCATGGTCGTATCCCATAATTGATCGGGATTCATTTCCCCTAGGCCTTTATAACGTTGGATATCTACCCCACGACGCGCTTCAGCAAGAAGCCAGCGCAACGCGATACCAAAGGATTCAGCTTTAGCCTCTTTCTCTCCTCTTTGAATGTAGGCATCTTCCTCTAGCAACCCTTGAAGTTCGCTATTCATGTCTCGTATGCCTCTATAATCGGAACTCAAAAAGAAGTTGTGAGGCAGTGTTGTCTTCTGGTCTACCCCATTTATTTTCTGGGCAATTACTGGGAGATAAACTTGATGTTCCGCTTCATAGTATAGATCTACATCTTGGATATCTTTATTTTTATTGGTTAATATCGATAGTAAGCGCTTACACCAAGTTGTCATCGAGGCCTCATTAGCCAAGTCATCCGGCTCCAGCGCCGGGGCCTCAACCAATGCCTCTCCTACCTCTATGGGTATTTGGCGAGCCAGTCGCTCAAGGCGCTTTAATAATTGGCTATATTGCTTAGTTAGCCGCTCTAAGACCTCTCCAGACACCTCTGGAGCTTCCTGATTAACAAATAATTTAGCTCCGTCAAGGGCCAACTGCAGGAAGTAGTCTTCCATTTCTTCGTCATCTTTTGCGTATTGCTCCTGTTTCCCCTTCTTCAATTTGTAAAGCGGTGGCTGCGCTATATAGAGATGTTTTTGCTCAATCAAGCTCCTCATCTCTTTGTAGAAAAATGTTAGGAGGAGCGTCCGGATATGGGATCCGTCAACGTCGGCATCAGTCATTATGATTATCCGATGATACCTGAGCTTGTCTATGTCAAACTCTTCCTTACCGATCCCACAACCCAGCGCGGTAATCAAGGTGCCTATTTCCTGTGATGATAAGATCTTATCGAGCCTAGCTTTTTGAACATTCAAAATTTTCCCGCGAAGTGGTAAAATTGCTTGCGTCCGCCGATCCCTGCCTTGCTTGGCGGAGCCTCCAGCGGAATCTCCCTCAACTAGGTAAATCTCTGATGCAGCCGGATCTTTTTCTTGGCAATCTGCAAGCTTCCCAGGCAGGCCAGCTATATCAAGAGCACCTTTTCGCCGGGTCATCTCCCGAGCTTTTCTGGCAGCATCTCTAGCCCTAGCAGCTTCTATCATTTTTGTGACTACCGACTTGGCATCCTGCGGATGTTCCTCCAAATACGCCCCAAAATGCTTCGAAAGCTCTTGTTCAACTGCCGTTTTAACTTCGCTGGAAACCAGCTTATCCTTGGTTTGTGAGGAAAACTTGGGATCTGGCACTTTTACAGAAATAACAGCCACTAAACCTTCCCGAGCGTCATCACCTGTCGTGCTGACCTGAGCCTTTTTAAGAAACCCCTCTTTCTCAATGTAAGCGTTTAGACTTCTGGTAAGGGCTCCCCGAAAACCGGCCAAGTGTGTGCCGCCATCGCTTTGCGGGATATTATTAGTATAGGCATACACTTGTTCTTGATATGAGTCATTCCACTGCATCGATATTTCAACGCCCACCCCGTCGGCATGTTCAGAGGAAAAATGGAAAACACTATTCAGGGCTGCTTTCTTATCATTGAGATGTTCGACGAAAGCGCGCAAGCCACCTTCATACCTGAAACTATCTTTTTGATCATGCCGTTGATCGCTGAGATTGATGCGGACCCCCGAATTTAGGAAAGCAAGCTCGCGTAAGCGCTTGGCTAAAAGCTCATAACGAAATTCTATATTGCCAAAGGTAGCCGGGCTAGGTCTAAAGTAACACTCTGTACCAGCATCTTCGGTATCCGCAACACTCTCTAACGGGGCAACGGGGACCCCCTCTCTATAAAGCTGCTGATATTCATGGCCCTCGCGCCGCACCGTCAATCTAAGCTCTTCAGATAACGCGTTTACCACGGATACTCCTACTCCATGCAGGCCGCCAGATACCTTGTAACTATTATCATCAAACTTACCTCCGGCATGAAGCGTAGTCATAATAACTTCAGCGGCTGATACCCCTTCCTCCGGATGTATATCCACTGGTATTCCCCGGCCATTATCACGAACTGTTATTGCCTCCTCGGGATGCACGATTACATCAATAGTGTCACAATGCCCGGCCAGAGCCTCGTCTATGGAGTTATCTACCAGCTCTTGCACCATATGATGCAAGCCCGTGCCATCCTCTGTGTCGCCGATATACATGCCCGGCCGCTTCCGGACGGCATCTAACCCCCGAAGCACTTTGATACTGCCCGAGTCGTAACTATTATCTGTCATCTGATTCCCCGTTTATTTTTCCGCGTTCCACGTGGAACACTTTTACATCCTCGCTCGGAAAGTGCCTTAAAATCTCGCCTGGTGGCCGCGTGGAAGAAGCCAGAACTTGGCACCTCGCTGACTTCAATTGCTCAAAAAACCGCGTATTATGCAGCTCATCCAGCTCGGCGCCCACATCATCAATTAGCAGCAAGCTACTTTTCTCGGCCAAGGCCGATAACCGAGTAGCCTGAGCTATTTTTAGGGCGCTAGCTAGGGCCTTTCCTTGCCCTCTAGATAACTCAGCAGACGCTTTTGCTTCATGGTTCGATGATATCCCTATTTTGAGCTCCAAATCCGCCCGGTGCGGTCCTGCCATTGACATCCCTAATTTTACCTCTCTAGAGGCTATGTCGCCCAGCACTTTGTTAAGCGATTCATTATCAGGCCATCCTGAAAAATAAGATAGCCTAACCCGAATATCAGGAGCGATAGCATCTAGTGTTTCCGCAAATATTGGAGATAAAGCCGCTAGATAGCGACATCGAGATTCCGTGATCTCGAGAGATCTCGCCACGAACTGGTCCCTCCAGGGATCGTTCCCCAGGTCAGGAGCCCCCCTAAGCCGGGAGTCTTTTAGATGCGCATTTCGCTGCTTTAATACCCGGTTGAATCCACGCAGGCTATCCAAATATCGCGGTTCCACGTGGAACACCCCCCAATCCAGCCATCTCCTGCGCTCCAGTGGCCCGCCAAAGACTAATTGCCCAACGTCTGGTAGCATAACTTGGACCGGCAACAGGCCGGCTGCTTTTGACATTTTTCTCTCCGTCACGCCATTAATGCGCAACAGGCTCGCCCCGGCAAGGGTCTTGCTAAGCGCTAAAGCTTGACTTCCTCCTGCCCTATCCTCAACTAGCCCCCTCACAGTCAGGGTCTCAGCGCCATGCTGTATATAACTCCGCGGCTGCGCTGACCTAAAAGACCGAGCTCTCGCCAAAAAATAAGTGGCCTCCAAAATCGCTGTTTTTCCTGCTCCATTTGGGCCATAAAAAAAATTTAGGCCCGGGGCTAGATCCAAACTAACGGCCTCTAAATTCCGAAAATATGATATTTCTAATCTCTTTAAGGTCACTTTATAAAAGCAAGCCCTACCGACTTATAGCCGCATGGGCATAACGACGTATATAGAATCATCGTCAGATGCGCCTTCAACGACCGCGCTACTATTTGCATCCGATACGCTTATCTGCACTGATTCACCCCGAAGAACCGACAATATATCCAATAGATAACTAACATTAAACCCTATCTCCATTAGCTCCCCTTCGTAGCCTACCGGCACAATTTCTTCGGCCTCCTCCTGCTCTGGATTATTTGCTTGAATAGTTAGATTTTCGCCCTCTACTAGCAGACGCACCCCCCGGTATTTTTCATTTGACAAAATAGACGCGCGAGTAAAACCCTGCCTAAGAGTCTCTCGATCACCAGTGATGACACGAGTCGCATCCCTTGGAATCACCTTCTCATATTCTGGAAACTTTCCATCAACTAGCTTGGTCGTAAGGGTGCACGGGCCCCGCGTGACCCGCAGATGATTTGGCCCAATAGAAAGCCCCACAGGCTCTTCGCTTTCGTCAATTAGCCTGCCTATTTCCAACACCCCTTTTCTAGGGATGATTGCGTGTAAGCGCTCACTATCCTTTATGCCCCCGCCAATTGTGCACATTGCAAGCCTGTGCCCATCAGTCGCCACGGCTCGGGTATGGCTTCCGGTGATTTCTAGTAACATTCCATTTAAAAAATACCGCACGTCTTGCTGCGCCATAGAAAACGAAACCTGTTGAAGCAATCGTTGCATATTTGATGAGCTCAACTCTATGGCCGAATCATCCGTAGAGCCCTCCACCTTTGGAAAATCGCTGGCGGGCAAGGTAGACAAAGTAAACCGGCTCCGGCCTGAAACAATCGTTGCCTTTTCTTGGTTAACAGTCACTGAAACCATCGACCCCTCTGGAAGAGATTTCCATATATCGGCTAATTTGCGAGCCGGTATAGTAACTGAGCCTTCTTGTTCTATCGCTATGTCGCTAACTACAACCAGCAACTCTACTTCTAAATCAGTCCCGGTGAGCGACATTTGGCTTCCTTTCGCCTCTACCAGCAGGTTCGATAAAACGGGCAACGTTTGCCGTCGCTCGACCACCCCAGTTACGAGTTGAAGAGAGCGTAATAATTCCTCGCGGGCTATAGTGAATTTCATATGTGCGCCTTATCGCTGCACCCTTGGCTCTTTGTTAGGCCGAGAGCATACGGTTTAGGTTTTTATAGTCTTCCGCCACATCTAGACTACTTTCACGAAGTTCCGTTATTTTTCTACAGGCATGCAGGACCGTCGTGTGGTCGCGGCCACCAAAAGCATCGCCGATTTCCGGTAGCGAGTGATTGGTTGATTGCTTGGCCAAATACATAGCCATCTGTCTTGGTCGCGCAATAGTTCGGTTTCGTCTTTTCGACAACAAATCTGATATTTTTATATTGTAGTATTCAGCCACCATCTTCTGAATGTTGTCTATGCTTACCTGGCGGTCTTGGATGACCAGCAGATCACGCAACGCTCGCTTAACCTGTTCTATAGTAATGCGGCTGCCTGTAAATCGCGCATTAGCTATCACCCGTCTGAGCGCGCCCTCCAGCTCCCTGACATTAGACCGGATTCTTTCCCCTATAAAAAAAGCTACCGCCGGATCAAGCTCAATCTGCTCGGCTTCGTCCTTCTTCATCAGAATTGCCACCCTCGTTTCCAACTCCGGTTGTTCCACCGCAACTGTCAGGCCCCAAACAAACCTCGATTTTAGCCGTTCCTCTAATCCATCAATCTCTCTAGGATACCGATCACAAGTTAAAACCATTTGGTGGCCGCGTTCTAATAAACTGTTAAATACGTGAAAAAACTCCTCTTGCGACCTAAGCTTTTTTGCAAAAAATTGAATGTCATCAATTAATAAAGCATCTACAGATCGATAAAACTGCATGAAATCTTGCATAGTTCCTTGCTGCAACGCCTTCACCATATCTTGCACAAATCGCTGAGAATGCAGGTACACCACCTTTGCTTGGGGTTTTTGCATGCGGACATAATTCCCAACCGCTTGCATTAAATGCGTCTTTCCTAGACCCACGCCTCCATATAACAAAAGCGGATTATAAGACTCCCCGGCATTTTGAGCAGCCTGCAAAGCAGCAGCCTTTGCTAGCTCGTTAGACTTGCCCTCCACAAATGAGTCAAAAGTAAACTCTTCGTTTAGCTGGTGCGCTGTCCTCGCTTCGCCTCCAGAGCCATCGGCGCGCAAAGGGGCTGGCTCCACATCACCTAGTTGCCCTATACCCAAACTGATATCTATCGGGCTTGCAGGATCACCGAGCTGGTCAAGCAGCTCATTGATTCTCTCCAAGTAGACGGACTGGACCTGATTCTTTACGTAGCGGTTAGGAGCCAACAAATGAAGGCCGTCCTCCTCCTGCCTAACCTGTAGGGGTCGTATCCAAGTGTTGAATTGCTGAGAGGAAAGCTCTTCCTGGAGTCGGCCAAGACATTTATGCCAAACAGATTTTCCCACCTACAAACCCCCGAAGTTAAATTCCTATCCCCTTCTGCTGTTCTTCAAACCAAGCGACGTTTTGGTATCGAATTACTTTGCTCAGCTTGCTCATACAACACAAATTTTTGAGATCCGGTTTTTTGTTAATTGCTTTTTTAGAACTCAATTCTAGCCACTATTATTAACCCGTGGCTATCAGTACTAAAAGAAAAAATTACACGAATTTTGTATCGATAGATTTATCAACCGCTTACGGCTAAAAAAAATTATTTTTATGCTCACCAAACCCCCCCTTTTGCTGTGCGCAAATGTATGCACAACCTGTGGATAAATAGTTGTGGTTTGGTTTTTTACGAAACCATCCCCAACATCCACATTAATTCCCTCCTTTTAAACAGCTATTGTCCACAAGAATCAATTCATCAAAAATCATTATTTACCAGCGCGTTAACACACCAACCCACAGGCAAGCGACCCTCAACAACAAACAACAACAAATTTAATATAAATATATTATTGTTTGATTGACACCAAATCCCCCCATTCATACAATCGCGCTCCTTTTTTAAAACAGCTACTAGCTGACAAGCCCTAAAGTTCCTCATAGAATTAAAACGGGATTTAGAGTCACTGGAAAATAATGAAAAGAACATTTCAACCAAGCAATCTAAAACGAAACCGGTCTCACGGCTTTCGAGCACGAATGGCTACCAAAGGTGGCCGTAAAGTTTTGAATGCTCGGCGCGCTAAGGGACGGAAACGCCTTAGTGTTTAGTAAATAACGAGGCTAGTTTTAATCTCTTCTGAAATTTTTTCTAGGCTATTTCGTTTGACTAAACCAGCGGAGTTTCGTCAAGTGTTAGATAACGCTAGAGTTCGTAAACGTCTAGGGCCCGTTCGATTTTACGCTAAACAGAATGATTTAGGCTTTCCTCGACTGGGTCTTATAGTTGGGAAACGAGGAGTTCCTTTAGCTGTTGATCGGAATCGTCTTAAGCGCGTAGTAAGATCAGACTTTAGGAAGCGTCGAACAACACTGGCGCCTTACGATATAGTAGTCCAGATTACCGCCAGATTAACTAGTGATGAATTGAAGGGGTTGTTGGCTGACGCTATGCTCCATGTGGGGAAGGACGCTTTATTGAGCAAAGATGATGACAGAAAAAATTAACAAATTTATTGTGGTGATCATGGTAGGATTAATACGGTTGTACCGGTTTACGTTAAGTCCCTTCATCGGCGGGCAATGCCGTTTTTATCCAACCTGTTCTCATTATGCAGAGGAGTCTATAAAAAGACACGGACCCTTTAGAGGAGTTTTAATGGCAGCAAAAAGGTTATCGAAATGCCACCCCTTTAATCCAGGCGGCATAGACACGGTGCCGGAATCCAAGGAGTTATAGTTAAGTGTTGTCACCCGAAATAAACCGAATCATCCTGTTATTAGCGATAGCTATAAGTGGATATTTGATAATCTTGCAATGGGATAGTGATTATTCACAGACCGCAAGCACATATGAATCGTTACCCATAACAGCGCCACTCTTGGATGGAGAAGATTTAGACGTTCCTTTGGAAAACCTCAACGAGGAACCGCGGTTGTCTGATGTTCCCGATAATTCGTTAATAGCTTCATCACCTTCTGCACAACAACCAAGCAGTGCCGGAGCAACCTCGGACAGACTAATACGTGTGCGAACCCCCATGGTAGAAATGTGGATTGACCTTTTGGGTGGAGACATTATACGAGCAGAGCTTCCTGGTTATCCTTTTGAACTCAACGAGACAGGGAAACCATATATCCTTCTTAACAATGGCAGCAATTTGGTTTATGTGGCTCAAAGCGGGCTTATTGGGCCTAATGGCGTGGACTCTGGGGAACGGCCCCTCTATAGGTCGAGCCAAGACAGTTATGACCTTATAGATGGGAAGCTAACAGTGCCCCTTGAGACAACAAAAGACGGGATGTTGATAACTAAGACTTTCGTTTTTGATAGCGAGGACTTCTTGGTAGAGGTTAACTATGTCGTTACGAACAACAATTATACGCCGATAGAAGCAAGCATGTTTTCTCAAATTAAGCGTGATTCCAGGGAGCCGATTGGCGCCGTCAGCCGGTTTATGGGCCCACGAGCATATGTCGGAGGGATGCTGACAACGGCAGAGGACAACTATAAAAAAATTACCTTTGATGATCTCGATGAGACCTCATATCGAATTGAACACGAAGGTGGATGGATGGCCGTACTACAACACTATTTTTTAAGTGCTTGGATAGGCAACACAGAAGATAAAAACCTCTTTTTTGGGCAAAGGCGCCCAGACGGCACTTACGCCTTTGGGTTTACGGGACCAATGCAGCGGATAGAATCTGGACAAACAGGGAGTTGGAAGAGCCGGCTTTATGTGGGCCCGAAAGATCAAAAAAGACTCGAACAGATCGCCCCAAACTTAAACTTAACCGTAGATTATGGTTGGTTGTGGTGGCTTGCAGTCCCACTATGGTACATCTTGGACTTAATGCACAGCCTAGTGGGAAACTGGGGCCTAGCCATAATCTTTTTAACGTTAATAGTGAAGCTGGTAACGTACCCCTTGTCCCAAAAGGCTTACGTATCGATGGCCAACATGAGGCGCGTCCAACCAGCAATGAAGCGAATCCAAGAAAGATACTCAGATGACAGACAGAAGCTGGGACAAGAAATGATGGCCCTCTATAAGAAAGAAAAGGTAAACCCAATGGGCGGTTGTTTGCCGATGCTAATCCCCATGCCTATTTTCTTGGCGCTTTACTGGGTGTTGTTGGAAAGCGTCGAGCTAAGGCATGCGCCTTTCTTCTTATGGATAGACGACTTGTCGGCCAAAGACCCATTTTTTATCTTGCCGCTAATCATGGGAGCGAGCATGTATGTGCAGCAACTGCTTAGTCCGGCAGTTGGTGATCCAATGCAGGCTCGTATGATGAAGCTAATGCCGGTTATGTTTACAGTCTTGTTTTTATGGTTTCCGGCCGGCTTGGTATTATATTGGTTGGTGAATAACGTTTTGTCGCTTCTACAGCAGTGGTATGTTTTTAAGACGCGAGGATTAGCCGGAGGGGTCGGTGGAGGCACAGGGTGATACCATTGCCGCGATAGCCACACCTGGCGGACAGGGAGGTATCGGCATTGTAAGAGTCTCTGGAGATCAAGCAAAAGCCATTGGGCTGAAGCTTACGGGCTGCAATTTGGAACCAAGGGTCGCGCGAGCCACGTTATTTCGCGACAAGCTTAATCAACTAATAGATAAAGGCATTGCTCTTTTTTTTGAGTCGCCAGCCTCGTTCACGGGCGAGGATATATTAGAGTTGCAGGGCCACGGAGGGCCCATGGTGCTAAGTAGCTTGCTGGAGGCGGTGTTAGAGCGAGGAGCAAGGCTTGCCCGGCCGGGTGAGTTTTCGGAGCGGGCTTTTCTAAATGGCAAAATTGATTTGGCGCAGGCGGAAGCTATAGCGGATCTAATAGCTAGCGGAAGTCAAGCTGCCGCCCGAGGAGCTATGCAAAGCCTGGTCGGGGTGTTTTCAGCTAGGGTGCAGAGGATAGCTGAAGGCATAACGGCTTTGCGCACGTATGTTGAGGCATCAATTGATTTTTCAGACGAAGAGATAGATTTTCTGTCTGAGGGCCAGGTTGTTAATCAGCTGGATGTTTTAGGAGACCTCCTTCGACAGTTGTTAGAGGCATCCAAGCAGGGGGCTATGCTGCGGGATGGCGCCAAGATAGCAATTATTGGCGAGCCAAATGTTGGCAAATCCAGTCTTTTGAATGCTTTTTCTGGCGAAGGCTCGGCGATAGTGACGGACATACCAGGTACCACCAGGGATACCATAGTGGTATCTATCGTGTTGGATGGTTTGCCTTTAACCATGGTTGATACCGCAGGCATTCGAGAGACCGACGACCCTATAGAAATGGAGGGTGTTAGGAGGGCCATGGATGCCCTTGGAAAGGCAAACCTAGTCCTGCATGTTACAGATATTTCGACTTCCAAAAAGCTAGAAGCTCTTAGCACAGAGACCCCAACCATTTTTGTAGAAAACAAGGTTGATCTTACAAAAACCGTGGCAGGGGTGACCCAAGATACCGCTCGCGTATCGGCTAGAACTGGCGCTGGGCTAGACGCCCTCAAAGCCCTGATGCTAAAAAAAATCGGTTTTGCGGAAAATGCGAGCGGCTTTATAGCGCGGCAGCGCCACGTAGAAGAGCTAAAGCACACAAGCCAGCATTTAGATCGCGCATTGGTTTTAGCGAAGGGCAAGGAGGCTGGCGAGTTGATCGCGGAGGAATTAAAATTAGCCCACCAGCACTTAGGAGAAATTGTTGGTATTACAACCAGCGATGACCTTTTGGGGAAAATCTTTGAGAGCTTTTGTATTGGGAAATAGGATGCGAGGCTATTGTTGCAAGCTATTAATCCCACAGGAAAAACCTATACTGCATAGCGTTCTTTAGGAAAACACGTTGAAGACATACGATGTAATTGTAATTGGTGGTGGCCATGCCGGGTGTGAAGCGGCGGCGGCGGCGGCTCGTATGGGGGCCGCCACCCTCTTGCTAACTCAGAGCTTAGACTCTATTGGACAGATGTCTTGCAACCCGGCCATAGGTGGCATTGGGAAAAGCCATTTGGTGCGGGAAATTGATGCCATGGGCGGCGTGATGGCCCAGGCTACGGATATGGCCGGCATACAGTTCAGAATATTAAATGCCAGCAAGGGCCCAGCCGTAAGAGCGACAAGAGCGCAGGCTGATAGATCGTTTTATAAGCAGGCCGTGAGATCGTTATTGGACGCGCAACCGAACCTCCAGCTTTTTCAACAAGCGGTTACTGAGTTGGTGATCAAGGATGGCCGAATTGCTGGAGTGGTAACAGAAATGGGCCTAGCTTTTAGCGCTGCGGCGGTTGTTTTAACAACCGGAACCTTTTTGGGTGGTCGCATCCATATAGGCGAACAAAACTATCCAGGGGGGCGAGCAGGAGATGCCCCGGCGAATGCTCTGTCTGATCGGTTGCGCTCAATGGGGTTGCGTGTAGGGCGCTTAAAAACTGGAACGCCCCCCCGAATTGATGCGCGGACAGCAAATTTGAGGGTTATGACCGAACAGCCTGGGGACCTCCCGCTGCCCCAAATGTCTTTTGTATCGCGGCCAAATGGACGCCCCAAGCAAGTCCCCTGCTTTATCACTAGCACCAATGAAAAAACTCATGCCATTATTAGGTCTTCTATCAATAGATCGGCCATGTTTAGCGGTGCTATTGAAGGAGTGGGACCAAGATATTGTCCTAGCATAGAGGACAAGGTGTACCGCTTTTCGCAAAGGGATAGCCACCAGGTTTTTGTAGAGCCAGAAGGACTTGAAAGCAACGAACTCTATCCCAATGGGATTTCCACTAGCCTGCCTTATGATATTCAAATTCAGTTGGTTCGATCCATTAGCGGTTTTGAAAATGCTCATATTACTCGGCCAGGATATGCGATTGAGTATGACTATCTTGACCCAAGAGATCTAAGTCATAGCTTGGAAACAAGGGCGACTAAGGGTCTCTTTTTCGCCGGACAAATAAATGGCACAACGGGATACGAGGAAGCAGCGGCGCAAGGGCTTTTAGCGGGAATCAACGCCGCAATTTCGGCGGGAGGCAGTAAAGAGGCCTGGGTTCCACGACGCGATGAGGCTTACATCGGCGTCTTGGTTGATGACCTTATAAATCTGGGAACGAATGAGCCGTATCGCATGTTTACTAGCCGGGCAGAGTATCGGTTGCGGTTACGAGAGGACAATGCTGATGCAAGACTAACGCCAGTAGCGGATCGCTTAGGCCTGATAGATTCCGACCGCAAACTGGCCCACGAACAAAAACGACGCAAGGTCGAGGTATTAAAGAATGCGTTGATCGGGCTAGTAGTAGCGGGGGGATCTAGCATCGCAGGAAGCCTTGAAAAAGCGGTTGGCGAAAAGATCAGCAAAGATACCCGCTTAGCCGATTTTGTAAAAAGGCCTGGCGTTTCCTTACAGGAAATAGCCAATACTATCTCACCGATGCTAGAGCCTGAGGCCAGAGACATTATGAGCGATACGGTTGTGGTTTCGCAGGTGGAGATAGAGACAAAATATGCAGGGTACATTAAGCGCCAGGATGAGGAGATTGCAAAGGTTAAGAGGCACGAGACAATAGGACTTACGGCGATCGAGAACTACAATAAACTCGAGGGGCTGTCCAACGAGCTTAAACAGAAGTTGACCGAGGCGCGGCCAAAAACGTTAGCACACGCCTCGCGCATCCCAGGAATGACCGCGGCCGCTCTCTCCTTATTATTAGTGCACGCTAAAAAAGCTCGGGAGAATATAAAAACGGCCGATGCGGGTGGCTAAGCCTGAGGACATAGAGGCGCTTAACTGCGGGGTGCAACAACTCGATCTGAATATAGGACCTAATCAGCTGGAGCAGATCTGTCAATATTTGGATTTGTTGCGTCGCTGGAATTCCAAGTTCAATCTAATTTCTAGGCGCGATGAGGATAGGCTTGTCGCCAGGCACATATTAGATTGTTTGACCATAGTGCCAATGGTCAGAGGGCCCAATCTTTTAGACATAGGGAGTGGGGCGGGCTTTCCTGGGCTGCTGGTAGCCGTGGCCCGGCCTGATCTGGAGATATGCCTGCTAGATCGACATCAGCGGAAGACTCGTTTCTTGAAGTTGGCCGCTCGAGCAATGGGATTAACGAATGTCGAGGTGGTTTGTGAGAACCTCAGTGAGTCGCTATTTCTGGGGCCATTCGGCGCGTTATGCGCGAGGGGTGTTGGCGCGGCGAGCACCTTATGGGTGAGGGCAAATCATCTAATTGCCCCAGAAGGTCGGCTCATCGTAATGCAGCGGACGCAAGACCAGGATAATATAGCTTTAGATATACCGGGAACGGCATGTTCTAGCCACTGGGTGGAAATACCGGGGCTGAACCGAGAACACGAGATAGTGACAGTTGAACGTCTAGCGGGATAAGGAATAGATTTTGGCCAGAGTGATTGCTATAGCCAACCAAAAGGGCGGCGTCGGGAAGACCACAACTAGCGTGAACCTGAGTGCTGCTTTAGCCCTCTCAGGGTCTGTTGTGTTGCTTGTTGATCTTGATCCCCAGGGCAATGCCACCATGGGGTCAGGGGTGGATAAAAGGAATCTAGATCTTAGTATTTACGACTGGCTTATGGAAGATGAATCTTTGGAAACAGTTGCCATAGAAGGGTCCGGAGGCTTCAAGGTTATGCCTGGGAATACTGACTTAACCGCTGCTGAGGTTGAGTTGTTGAACGAAGATAAAAGAACAGAGCGCTTGTCACAAAAACTTAGCGCGGCCCAGAATATTTTTGACTATGTCATCATTGACTGTCCGCCATCATTGAGCATCTTGACCATAAACGCACTAATAGCATCTGATGGCGTATTAATTCCCATGCAGTGTGAATATTATGCTCTGGAAGGACTAACCGCATTGCTAGAAACGGTTGAGCGAGTTCGGGAAGAGGCCAACAAAGACTTGATGATAGAGGGCTTGCTCAGAACGATGTATGATCCTAGGAATGGCCTAACACGCGATGTTTCTCGACAGCTCATGGATTATTTTGGCGAAGCGGTATTTCGTACTGTGATTCCTCGTAATGTGCGGCTGGCGGAGGCTCCTAGTCACGGGCTTCCGGCTACTCATTATGACAAGGGCTCTAGAGGAGCGGTTGCGTATATGGCGCTTGCGGCTGAACTTAGGCGCCGACATATGTCTATCTTATATAAAGAGAAAGAAAGTTGAGTAAAAAAAGATTGGGACGAGGACTGGATGCTCTGCTAACTGGCGACAGCCGGACCCAACCGAGTGAGGGACTCGCAACTGACTTGGATGGTGAGCAGGGTACGCTTGCGATTAGCTTGATAGGCCCCGGGCGTTATCAGCCCCGTCAGTCATTTGGCGAAGAGTCCCTGGAAGACCTGGCTGCGTCCATAAAAGAACAAGGAGTAATCCAGCCCATCTTAGTTCGCCGTAAGCCGCAGGGGGGGTTTGAGTTGATCGCGGGGGAGCGTCGATGGCGAGCTGCGCAGATGGCGGGTATAGAAAAAATCCCAGCGATTATTAGGGACGTAACGGACAAAGAAGCAGCGGCTATGGCGCTCATCGAAAATATCCAGCGAGAGGACCTCGGTGTTTTGGATGAGGCAAAGGGTTTGCAGCGGCTGCAAGAGGAGTTTTCTCTGACCCAGCAGGAGGTTGCCGAAGTGGTTGGCAGGTCCCGAACAGCGGTAACGAACCTCATACGGCTCCTAGGTTTAGCCCCCACGGTAAGGAAAATGTTAGATGGCGGCGCTCTCGATATGGGCCACGCCCGAGCTTTGCTGGCGCTAAAGCCCGATGTCCAAGAGAGAGCAGCTAGCGTTGTAATTGATAAACAATTGTCGGTGCGCCAGGCTGAGGCGCTTGTTCGCCAGATGGGATCGGAGGCTAAGGGAACAAAGGGGAGAAAAACAGATCGAACCCAAAGAGATCCAGATGTGCGACGGCTAGAAAGGGAAATAATGGATAATATTGGGGCGGAGGTTAGGCTTGACCATGACGCGAAAGGGAAAGGAAAGCTGGTGATACGCTATTCTAGTTTGAGCGAGCTAGACGGCATACTTGATCGGCTGAGAAAATAGGGATGTCGTAGGTGGAAAAGCGAGCCTATTTTAACATTGATGTGCGAAGATAATTGAACGTGGCCCCATGGCTCTCTATAATACGCGCGCCCAGCATGGGTCTCGGTAATAAATAAATGCCACTGCCATATCGCATTGTGCTTTCTCAAATAGCGGTAGGCTTGGTTTTTGCTTGTTTGGTTGGGGCCTGGAGTCCAGAGGACGGAAAGGGCGCTTTGTTAGGAGTCGTGAGCTTGGGTATACCTAAGGCCTGGTTCGCGTGGCGGGCTGAGGCAGCCAAAAGCGGAGGTGCGCTATTGGTGTCTGGAGTCACTAGGTTTTGTCTGGAGGCTGTGCTTGTTGCCGTCGTTATTTGGCGGTTGGAACCACCACCAGTTGGGTTCTTAGGAGCGATAGTAATAATTCAGATTAGCCAACTGTTTGGTGGGATCTATAAAGAAAAGTAGAAAGGACCGGGTTCAAGGACCGAGTTCAAGGACCGGATTAAAGAGGCAGTAAATGGCGAGTGGCGAGGCAACATCAGCTGAATATATTCAGCATCACCTGACCAATCTTACCTATGGTCTGGATACTCAAGGAAATTGGGCTTTTGCCCATGAGACTCCCTATTCGATGACTTTTTGGACAGTGAATGTTGATTCAATGGCCTGGTCTATCATTACAGGGGTTGTGTTTGCTTGGTTATTTTATTCAGGAGCTAAGAAGGCTACCGCAGGCGTACCCGGCCCTTTACAAAATGCCGTCGAGATGATTGTTGATTTTATAGACGACACAACGCAGAGCGTCTTCAATCATCATAATCCGCTGGTGGCTCCCTTAGCCCTGACAATATTTGTTTGGGTATGGCTGATGAATTTCATGGACTTGATCCCTGTAGACTGGATTCCTGGGTTGGCAGCAGCGGCCCATATACATTATATGAAAGTGGTTCCAACGACGGACCCGAATATAACGATGGCTATGGCCTTCTCAGTTTTCGCTCTAATCCTTTATTACAGTATCAAGCGAAAAGGGATGGGGGGCTTTTTCGCAGAGCTCGCGTTCCACCCCTTTCCAAAGCTTCTTATGCCAGTGAACCTGATTCTCGAGGGGGTTACGTTAATAGCAAAGCCTTTGTCACTGGGCCTACGATTATTTGGCAACATGTACGCGGGAGAAATGATTTTTGTATTAATTGCGCTGATGTTTACCGGCGGCATAGCTTTAGGGATTTTCGGTGGAATTTTGCAGTGGGGGTGGGCGGTATTCCATGTTCTTATAATTACCCTCCAAGCATTTATATTTTCAGTGCTGACGATCGTCTATCTCACGCAAGCGCATGATGTGGAAGAAGAGCATTGATTAAATCTAATTTGAAGTTAAAAAGCCTAGGATATTGGCTGAAATAAAATACGTTAAGTAACTAACTAGGAGTTATCATGGAACTAGAAGTTCTTTTGTTTGTAGCGGGTGGTCTAATGATGGGGCTAGGCGCCGTAGGCGCCGCCATTGGTGTAGGCGTGCTCGGCGGGAAATTTTTGGAAGGGGTTGCTAGGCAGCCAGAGCTTCTTCCAATGCTCCGGACTCAGCTTTTCATTGTGCTGGGTCTAGTAGACGCCGTGCCTATGATTGCCGTGGGCATTGGCCTTTACGTGATCTTTGCGGTTTAGAGGGAAGAATTAGTTTAGGGGCTCGATTATGACGCTAAGTCTAGGAACGCTTATTGGACAAACGATAACCTTTATCGTTTTCGTAATCTTTTGTAAAAGGTACATATGGCCGCCGCTTATAAATGCTATGCAGGAAAGGCAGAAAGCTATTGCGGAGGGCCTTTCGTCTGCCGAGAAGGCCGAGCAAGATTTGGCCAGCGCGCAAGAACGGGTAGCTGATGAGCTGAAGGAAGCAAAGGGGGAAGCCCAAAAGCTGCTTGAACAGGCTCGCGCTAGGGCAAATCAGATGGTAGAGGAAGCTAAGACAGAAGCTAGAGAAGAAGGAGAGCGCATTAAGGAGGCTGCCCGCTCTGAAATAGACCAAGAAATAAACCGGGCTAAAGAATCGCTTAGGGGTCAGGTGGCTGCATTGTCAGTAGTTGGGGCCGAGAAGATTCTTGGCGATAGCGTTGACGCTGAGAAGCATAGTCAATTGCTCTCAAAACTTGCTGAGGAGCTTTAGAGGTAATCATATGGCGGAATCAGCAACAATCGCACGCCCTTATGCAAACGCGGCTTTCGCGATGGCAAAGCGCGATGAAGCGCTGGCTCATTGGTCTCAGGCACTATCAACCTTGGTCGCCGCATCTGGCAACCAAAAAGTCGGGGCGATGCTCGACAGCCCAGAGATATCCGATGAGGAAAAAGCAAATAGGCTCTCCCAAATATGTGGCGATGAATTGGAGGAGCGGACAATCCAGTTTGTGCATGTGCTGGCCCAGAACAAACGACTGAATATTTTGTCAGATATTCAGGACCAATTTGAGTTGTTGCTAGCGGCGGAGCAACAAGTACTCGATGTAGCTATTACATCGGCATATCCGGTATCGGATCAAGAAGCCAGCATGCTTAGCCAATCTCTTGCGGCCAAGTATGCTAAGGAAGTGAGCTTAACCACTGATGTGGATGAGCGGCTTATAGCAGGAGCTATTATTCGAGCAGGCGATACCGTCATCGATGGGTCTCTGCGGGGAAAACTCGATAAATTAACGGAAACATTACAAAGGAATTAATTCCGGGCGCCGTGGCGCGTAACTGATAGAGGAATTCGAAATGGAACAATTGAACCCTTCTGAAATTAGCGACATCATTCGCAACCG
>PAMO01000041.1 GCA_002707325.1 Gammaproteobacteria bacterium | reverse complement strand
TCGGATGTCTCGGCAGGATTGATTGCACGAGTTGGCGTTTTTTTAGATGCTAGTCAGCAGCAAATCGAGAATACGATAAAGCGAGTAGACCTTGATGTTTTGCAATTTCATGGATCGGAAAAGGCGAGTGAGTGCGAGAAATGGGGTATCCCCTACGTGAAAGCTCTTCGAGTTACTAAAACAATGGATTGGACTTTGTTGAGTGAAGATTACCAGAGAGCGTGTTGTCTTCTGTTAGACACGTTCAAACCGGGAATTGAAGGTGGGACCGGAGAAGTTTTTGATTGGGATCTTTGGCCGAATTTGTCAGATATTAAATTGGTTCTAGCGGGAGGGTTAGAGCCAGGTAATGTGAAAAATGCAATTAAGGCTACAAATCCTTATGGCGTTGATGTCAGCACTGGGGTTGAAACGAGTAGGAAAGGTGTAAAGAGTTCCCGTCTTATTGAAGAGTTTGTCAAGGCCGCTAAATTCGAGGTATAGATATGAATGAATCCGAGGATATAAAAAGATTTGAGGATAGGTACGATCAGCCCATAGATGGGCACTTCGGTGTACATGGTGGAAGGTTTGTAGCTGAAACATTGATGCATGCATTGGATCAGCTGGAATCGTTATATCTGGAGTTATCGGTAGATCCGGAGTTTCGTTCTGAATTGCGTTCTGACCTAGCAAATTTTGTAGGGAGACCAAGCCCGTTCTATTTCGCAGCCAGTCTTACTCAACATCTCGATGGACCCAAGATATATTTAAAACGAGAAGATTTAAATCATACCGGTGCACATAAGATCAATAATACAATTGGGCAGGCTTTATTGGCGAAGAAAATGGGGAAGAATAGGATCATAGCAGAAACTGGAGCTGGTCAGCATGGAGTGGCGTCCGCAACCGTAGCTGCGCGTTTAGGAATGGAATGTTGCGTCTATATGGGAGCTGAGGATGTGCAGCGTCAGAGTCTCAATGTCTATCGTATGAAGCTATTGGGAGCGGACGTAGTACCAGTAAATTCTGGGTCTAGGACGTTGAAAGACGCCCTTAATGAAGCTATGAGAGATTGGGTAACCAATGTTGATAATACCCATTATATAATTGGAACAGTGGCTGGGCCACATCCTTACCCTATGATTGTGAGGGATTTTCAGTCGGTAATAGGGCAAGAAGCTAGATCACAATGTATAGAGCGACTTGGCAAACTGCCCGATTATCTTGTAGCGTGTGTTGGTGGCGGATCGAATGCGATAGGGCTATTCCACCCTTTTTTAGAGGATTCAGAAGTCAGGATGGTTGGCGTTGAAGCCGGTGGGGAAGGATTGGATTCTGGTAGACATGCTGCGCCACTAAATGCAGGAAAAATCGGAGTATTGCACGGGAATCAAACATATTTGATGGAGGATGATGATGGCCAGATAATGGATACACATTCAATTTCTGCTGGCCTAGATTACCCTGGGGTTGGTCCAGAGCATAGTTACCTAAAGGATATCGGTAGAGTCGAATATGATACGGTGACTGATGACGAGGCACTTGAAGCGTTCAGAGTATTAAATAGCAAGGAGGGAATCTTACCGGCGTTAGAATCAAGCCATGCGATCGCGTGGGTTATAAAGAATGCTGCTCGTTTCTCAAGTAGAGATGTGATTGTTCTTAATCTGTCTGGTAGGGGTGATAAAGATATCTTAAGTGTTGCCGAAATAGATGGTATAGGGCTATGAGTCGGATAGAGCGAACTTTTCGTGATCTAAAAAGTAACAATAAAAAGGCTCTCATAAGTTTTGTTACTGCTGGTGATCCCAATGAAGAATGGACTATCCCTATTTTAGATACCCTCGTAGAGGGGGGGGTCGATATCTTAGAAATTGGTATCCCATTTACCGACCCGGAGGCGGAGGGTCCATCTATTCAAGCGTCTTCGGAAAGAGGGTTATCTCAGGGCATGACGTTGGTGAAGGTGCTAGAACTTGTTGGTGGTTTCCGAAAAGATAATGGAATAACTCCAGTGGTTTTGATGGGTTATTTGAATTCAATTCTTGCGATGGGGATTGAACATTTTGCAGAGAAAGCAAGTAGGGCTGGCGTTGATGGTCTCATTTTAGTTAATCTGCCGCCGGAGGAAGCTGATCAGATCTCGGTAGCGCTATCGAATAGCGATATCAACCTTATCTTCCTCGTGGCCCCAACTACAACCAAGCAACGAGCTCAGATGATAGCAGAGCATGCTAGCGGCTTTATTTATTATGTTTCGTTGAAAGGCATTACAGGAGCCAATCATTTACAGATAGATTCTGTGGCTGAGAATGTAGGGTTTTTGAGAGAAATTTCCAGTCTGCCGATAGCTGTAGGATTTGGGATAAAAAATGCGGAATCAGCTGCTGCGATATCTAAGTTCTCGGACGGAGTTGTTGTAGGTAGCAGGCTGGTTGATCTTATAGCGGAACATTCAACATTGTTGGAAGAAACACGCAGCAGATTACTTGCTGAAGTAACACAGATGCGGGAAGCAATTGATGAAACTTAGTTTTATTTAAAAAATGGCGGAAAGAGAAGGGCCGGCACTTCAGAAATGGCTTAGGTATATATCTAGTACCCACTTGAAGAATATCGATATGGGGCTAGAAAGAGTTCAAAAGATAGCCTTAAGAATGGGTTTAATACCGGTTCCATATAAGTCAGTTATTGTAGGCGGTACAAACGGCAAAGGATCAACCTGCACCGCTGTTGCAGGTATTTTGGACAGTTTGAACTATAATGTTGGGGTGACTATGTCACCGCATATCGTCTCGTTCAACGAAAGAATAATTATCAACAATAATATTGTCTCTGATGAGTTTGCTTGTGAGGGTTTCGCTGTAATAGAAGAGGCCAGGGAGAACGTACCGCTAACATATTTTGAATTCTCCGCTTTACTAGCACTTTATTGCTTCTATACAAAAAAAGTTGAAGTTGGCATTTTTGAAGTGGGTTTAGGCGGTCGTTTAGATGCTTTCAATATCGTTGATGCTGATATAGCGGTCATCACTAGTATATCTCTTGATCATACCGAGTATTTGGGGGCGACTGTTCAAGCTATAGGTGCTGAAAAGGCTGGTATTTTCAGGAAGAATCAAAATGTCGTTCTTGGACCTAATCTGCCTATTGTGGTTCGTGAAAAAGCGGAACAGCTGGAATGTTGTATCGATGAATTTGGAAAGAGTTTTTGGACTAGTAGCCTAGAGACAGGACTTTGGTCATATCGCAGTAATATCGCTGAAATTAAAGATATAGAGAGAGGCGATTTGGCCTCTGCTAATGCATCCCTCGGGCTTCATGCGGCGTTATTGCTCGATCAAAAAACAAAAAGTAACTACGTAGATGAAATGATTATTAAGAAGCAGATGAGGGGTCTTTCTTTAAGTGGAAGGATGGAGAGCATATTCGCTTTTGAAAGAGAGTTTGTATTTGATGTTGCGCATAATCCAGGAGGAGCAGCCTTTTTATCTACCGAGATTAAAGTGAGATATGGCAATCGCAAGCTATATGGGGTTTTTGGTGGTTTAAAGGACAAAGATACTTTTGGGATATTTAGCGAATTGGATCGCGTCATAAAGCGATGGTATGGGGTAGATATTGAGGGTGATCGATCCTTAGGCTCCGAGGACGCTATAAGTCGAATTCCACATCATATTCACTATGAGCCAATAGGAGAGGTTGAGGAAGTTTTAAAAAGAATAATATCGGAAACGGAGGTTAGTGATGTTATTCTTGTTTGCGGCAGCTTTGCCGCCGTGGAGCAAGTGAAAGATGCTCTAACGTGCTAACGTTGACATGGTTTTATTGTTTTAGATGAAAAGGTGCTTCGGATGGAGGATCAGATTCGATATAGAATAACCGGGACTATTTTCTTGCTGATGGTTAGTATCATCTTTCTGCCAATGTTCTTTGATGGGGCTGGCTTGGAAGTCGATGCGAAATTCAAGGAAATCCCGGAATATGAAGTATCGGCGAAATCATCAGTTGTGATAACAGAATTTGCTGGTTCTAGAGAGGAAGTAAACGAGTTGCGATCGAGTATTGATTCTGACGGTTTTGATCAAGAGAATCGAACTCTTCTAGGTTATCCATCATTAACTGAAGTTAATGATGGGGCTGTCGTTTGGGCGGTACAAATCGCAAGCTTTAATGATGAGGAAAACGCCTACCAGTTAAAAAATGAACTGAGGTTGGATGGTTACGAAGCTTTTATATCGCGGATGAAGTCTGGAGGCGAAATACTAAATAGAGTAGCCGTTGGTCCTATGCTGGACAAAGAGGTGGCAGTTGCTCTTCGCGATGAGATTGAGCAAAAATTCAGCTTTGATCCGCGAGTTGTTGGTTTTTCAAAACCAATTGAAAAAAGGGAGTAGTATATCGCTATTCTCGATATTGTATTTTTAAGCATTAGTATCTTGTCAGCTTTTTTTGGTGTTCGTAGGGGATTGGTAAAAGAGCTTTTAGCATTGCTAATATTAGTTGTAGCTCTTTTTAGTGGGCTATATTTTATTCCTGTACTTGATCCATATCTTCGTTTATTTCTAACAAATACATCTTTTATCCAAGTCGCAGCTTTTTTGATCGGTTTTTTAAGCGGACTATTACTTGGAGCCCTCCTTCAAAGAGGTGCTTCGAAACTTATAAATAAAGCCGGATTGACCGGATTTGATAGAACTTTAGGTGGTCTTTTTGGCGGCTTTCGTGGAATCCTTTTCTGTGTTGTACTACTAGTTGTTATGAGGCCCTATGTTGGACAAGCTTTATGGTGGGAGAGCTCCAAATTTGAGCCGATCTTATCAGTGTTTGAAGAGGATCTAGTGCGATTTACTTATAGTGTAAGAGGTTATTTCCAAGAATCGAAATTATTTATGTGAGGAGATATGTGCGGGATAGTTGGTATTGTTTCGGAAAAACCAGTCAGTCAGGATCTCTATGAAGCGTTAACTGTATTGCAACACCGAGGACAGGATGCGGCGGGAATGGTTACATGCCATGGTCGTAAACTGCAGATGCGGAAGGCTAATGGCCTTGTGAGAGACGTTTTTCAACAACAACATATGCAAAGATTAGGGGATGGAACAGTAGGTTTGGCGCATGTTCGGTATCCTACCGCGGGTTCCTCCAGTTCAGCGGAAGCTCAGCCTATGTATGTCAATTCTCCTTATGGGATTGCTTTTGCTCATAATGGAAATCTAACTAATTCTCTGGAACTTCAGGCAGATCTTTTCAAAGAGGATATGCGACATGTTAATACCGGTAGCGACTCGGAAGTGCTACTTAATGTTTTCGCTCATGAGTTACAAGAGTTGGGGGCAGACCGCCCAGATGCAGAGCAGATTTTCAAAGCTGTTGAAGAGGTACACCGACGCTGTTCTGGAGGCTACGCTGGGATAGCGTTAATTATGGGAGCGGGGATTGTTGGCTTCAGAGATCCGTTGGGTATCAGGCCACTGATTTATGGAAAAAAAGAGACTGCTACCGGAATAGATTATATGTTGGCATCTGAGAGTGTAGCGCTTGATGCTCTGGGTTATCAACGTATTCGCGATGTTAAGCCGGGCGAGGCCGTTTTCATAAGTAATAATGGCGAGATTAGCACTGCCATTTGCGCGGACAAGACACGATTGATCCCTTGTATTTTCGAATATGTTTATCTAGCAAGACCAGACTCAATTATAGATCAAGTATCGGTATACAAGGCTAGATTGCGCATGGGAGAGCATCTTGGGAAACGTATTATGGAACGATTTCCTGCAAATGATCATGATATCGACGTGGTTGTCCCAATCCCTGATACTGGGCGGACCGCAGCATTACCGCTAGCGCATCAATTAAATGTTAAGTATCGAGAAGGTTTTGTTAAGAATCGCTATATTGGCAGAACTTTTATCATGCCTGGGCAGTCCGAACGGAAGCGATCAGTTAGGCAGAAATTCAATTCTATTGGGCTGGAGCTTAAGGGCAAGAATGTTCTTCTTGTAGATGATTCGATTGTTAGAGGAACTACAATCAAACAAATTATTCAGATGGCAAGAGACGCTGGAGCTAGGAAGGTTTATTTGGCTTCTGCAGCCCCTCCCGTTAGATACCCTAATGTCTACGGAATTGATATGCCAAGCGTTAATGAGTTTGTGGCGAATAATAAATCCACGGAGGAAATAGGTTTGGAAATTGGAGCTGATCTTCTGGTGTATCAGACCCTCGAGGACTTGATAGAAAGTGCTAGGGAAGGGAATCCAGATATAGAAGGATTTGAGACCTCTGTTTTCGATGGTGTATATATTACTGGTGATATTGATGACAAATATCTAAACCAACTATCGAAAAGCCGGAACGATCAAGCTAAGAACCAGGAAGATGTCTCTCCGAGTGAACAGGGTATTATTGGTCTGCATAATCATGGGTAAAGTTACTGTTTCTGCAATATGCCTAGAAGTACTATAAGCTCGAAAGGCAGAAATCATAGCAGAACACCTTGTATAGGCGTTTGTTCGACAACTTATGGGGACCTAGTGTGTCGGGGTTGCAAGCGTTTTGCGCATGAAATAGTGGGTTGGAATGGGTTTTCTGGAGACCAGCATAAAGAGATTTGGGAGCGCCTGGCTCAATTGCGGGAAGGATCTATTCGTCAGACGATCAAAGTGACTAATCCGAGTTTGCTGAAGAAAATAGCAATTGATCTAGAGTTATCTGATGTGAATGAAATAAATCAATGGGAGATAGCATATCAAGTGCTAGTTGAATCATCGGAGAAAGCGATTAGTGTCGCAGAATTTGGGATTGAATCTTTATCTAAGAGGAAACCGAAAAATCGGCCAGCTATCGAATTAGTTCGTCAAATCGATGATGAGTTTTTAAGAAGATCAAGAGCTATCTATGAGCGGAACTATAAGATATCGGCAGACTAAAAATGGCAGGTAATGATAAATTTGCATCCATCTATCGTAACCTTGGCTGTCTTACACCTGATTCTTGGTACGAGCAGGCCACAGGTAATCTGCCTGTTCTCTTGATAGACCATGCGAATTGCGAGAAAAAGGCAGCTGGAACTGCGCTTAGTTTAATGTATCGATACGTTGATAAGCCTGTATTACTCCCAGTGCTATCTCGTCTCGCGCGTGAAGAACTCCGTCATTTCGAGCAAGTACATAAGGTAATGCTTGAGCTTTGCATTGACTACCGGCACATAACTCCAAGTAGGTATGCTCGAGAATTAAAAAGTCTGGTTTCGGAGAGGGAACCTGATCGGTTGGTCGATATTCTATTGATCGCTGCAATAGTGGAAGCTCGATCATGTGAACGCTTTATAGGCTTATCCTCTAAACTACCGTCTAAGATAGGCCTGTTCTATAAGAATTTAGCTGCCTCTGAGGCTCGGCATTTCGAGACTTATCTAAATTTGGCAGAAACTTATTCGGTTGGAGGGCTGAAGGAAAGACTTAGTAATATCTTAGAGGTTGAGCGTACATTGGTTCTTCTTCCAGACACCGAATTTAGATTTCATAGTGGTCCTCTAGAGAAAAGCAATTCATAAAGAACTGTCCTTTTTCCCTGCGTAAAGCCCAACCGCAGGTTTCCCAGGCTCCCAGGACATATCTGGATCCCCATGGCTCTATGTGAATTCCAGGACGATGTGTGTGGCCATGTATTATTGAGGAGACGCCATACTTTCTAGCGGCTTCAAAAACAGCCTTTCCGTTTACATCAACTATATTCTCTGCTTTGTTAGATTGAGAAATTATACTTTGTCGTCTCATTTCGGTAGCGAGTTGTTTTCTTTCACCTAGTGACATGGAGAGTACTGTTTTTTTCCATTCTTCAGAACGTATTTTTTTTCTAAGTTTCTGATATTCAATATCGTCAGTACAGAGCGTATCTCCATGTGTGAGTAGGATTTTTGAAGTAAGCATATACGGGTCTTTTAGGAGAGTGATCCCAGTTTTCTCTGCGAACTGGGCACCAAGAAGGAAATCTCTATTACCTGGTAGAAAATAAGTTGGAGAACTTTGGGTGGCGAACTGAAAGAGGTCAGTTAACGCTAGAGATAGATCGCTGTTATCATCATCCCCAATCCAAGCTTCAGAGAGGTCGCCAATAATATATATTTCCTGGCGATTTTTTGTCGATCGTTCGATTAACCGACGAAAGGATTGAAATATTGTGGTTTCAGGTGATGTAAGATGTAGGTCTGAAACAAATAATTGATTCATTGTGTCATTTTAAAAGTTTTTTCGCCGCCATTAATGTGTTCTGTAACATCGCAACCCTCGTCATAGGCCCTACACCACCAGGAACTGGAGTTATCCAGCTGGCGATCTCTCTAGCTTCATCATAAGAAACATCACCGTGCAACAGGCCTTTTGCATCCCGCGTAATCCCCACGTCGACTATAATCGCGCCCGGTTTAATCCAGTCGGATTTTACAAGGCCTGGCTTTCCTACAGCGGATATTAGTAGATCGGCTTCTCGCGTTGATCTTCGTGTATCCTTTGTGAACTTATGAGCTGTAGTTACCGTGGCGCCCGCTAGCAACAGTTCTAAGCCCATAGGCCTGCCTACGTGATTAGAGGCTCCGATGATGGTGGCGTTGATGTTTTTGAAGTTTATATTTGTTTGTTCTAGTAATTGCATTATTCCTTTGGGTGTGGCCGGTCTTAGCTTCGGTCTTCGCAACGTTAGCAATCCAATATTATGCGGATGAAAGCCATCTACGTCTTTATTGGGGTCAATTCGATCAATGATCCTGCTACTATCGATTTGTTTGGGGAGAGGGAGTTGCACTAAAATCCCATCTATTGTTGGGTCTGCATTTAGAATATCTATTTGGTCTTGTAGTTGCCGTTGAGTTGTATTGGATGGTAAATGAAAGAAGTCAGATTTGAACCCAACATTATCGCAATCATTGCGTTTGTGCTTTACATACAGTTCTGACGCAGGATCGTCGCCTACTAGTATAACGGCTAGACCTGGAGTATGCCCCGTAGCTTGTTTAAGCGCTTTGACATCGCTTCCTATTATTTTGCGTAGTTGTATAGCTAGTTTTTTTCCGTCTAATATTTGTGCGGTCATTCCAAGTTCTCACTACCTTATCGGTTATATTCTACCTACAGAGTGATGAAAATGGATCATACAAGCGAACTAAACTTAATTCTTCAGAAAAGACAATTTGACGGTATATCCGCACCTCAGTATCATGCCGCGCGCTCGGGGATTAGCGCAGTCTGGTAGCGCGCCTGCTTTGGGAGCAGGATGTCGGGGGTTCAAATCCCTCATCCCCGACCAATTTTCTGCATATGTGATTGCGTCTTGGTTTAGCGGTAGCTATGCGCCCGTAGCTCAACTGGATAGAGCATCGGCCTTCTAAGCCGAGGGTTGAAGGTTCAAGTCCTTCCGGGCGTACCAGATTGAAGGTGCTATGAAATAATTGTTCGATATTCCTTTAATAACATTATAATGGTGGCAGATGAGTTATTGGTGGGCGTAGCTCAGTTGGTAGAGCTCCGGGTTGTGATCCCGGCGGTCGTGGGTTCAAACCCCATCGTCCACCCCATATGCTTTTAAGGCATTTATAGGTTTGCTTAAGTAATACATAGATAGGCAAGGAAACAGTGAAGATATCTATAGAAACAACGACGGGGCTCGAACGACGGATGACCATATTAATTCCCTCGGAGTCTTTCGAGGAAAAAATTAAAGAAAAATTAACAAGGGCATCGGATCAAGCTAACTTGCCTGGGTTTAGGCCTGGGAAGGTCCCTATGAGAGAGATACGCCGCCGATATGGGGCTGCAGTGCGTGCTGAGGTAGCTGGAGAATTAATGCAGTCGAGCTTTATCGAGGCTATTCAAGAGGAAGAATTGCAACCGGCAGGTAGTCCCAACCTAGAGGTTCTAAAAATGGATCCGGGTATAGACTTCGAATTTACCGCTGTTTTCGAAGTGTTTCCATCCTTTCGCTTAGGCGATTTTTCTGACGTTAGCATCAAAAAGCCAGTAGCAAAAATCGTTGAATCGGATATAGAGGACGCGATTGATCGTTTGCGCAAGCAGAAGCTGGAATGGGATGAGGTTGAAGCTGAGGGGGTTTGTGAGGAAGAAGACCGGGTGACAGTTGATTTCTCTGGTTCCATTGATGAAGAGGAATTTGAAGGGGGTGCGGGTGAGGATGTAGTCTTTGTGGTTGGGGCTAAGCAAATGATCGAAGACTTTGATCAAGCCTTGATTGGAATGGCTTTAAAAGAAGAGAAAAGTTTTGACGCCAAATTTCCCGAAGATTATCAAGCAGAAGAATTGCAAGGCAAAACTGCAGTTTTTCAGTTGACCTTAAAAAAACTAGAACGCTCTAGAATACCAGAGTTAAATGAAGATTTTTTTAAGGCATTTGGTGTAGAAGAAGGAGGACTTGATGCCTTTCGAACCCGAGTTAGCGAAAATATGGGAAGCGAGCTTGATGCTGCTTGTGCCAACGAAGTAAAAAAGCAGATTATTGATAAAATTAATGAGCTCCATGAAATTCAGTTGCCCCAAGTAATGGTTAAATCTGAAATCGATGTTATGAAGCAGCAAATGCTGCAGCAGTTTCAGATGTATGGCGGTGGTGGTAATGATAGCTCGGCGCCAGACTTGCCAGACGATATGTTTAAGGAGGAAGCTGAGAAGCGCGTATCCGTTGGCCTAATTATGCGTCAAATAGTTAGTGAAGGGGATATGCAGCCGGATTCAGAGAAGGTCAAAAGTAAAATTGAGGAAATTGCTAGTCAGTATCCTGAGCCTGAAAAGGTGATCAATTTTTATTATGGAAATCATGAGCAATTACGCCAAATCGAAAATTCTATTCTGGAAGATCAGGCTATTGATAGCGTGGTAGAGAAAGCCAATATAGTCGAATTGGAAACTACTTATGAGGATGTTATGGCAGGGCGTGCATTAGGTTCGGAAGTAGAAGAGAATTAGCCTGTTAAAATAATGGGGCCTTGCAGATAAAAACGTATTAGTGGAGTGAAAGAAATGAATGATAATTCTGGTAGTGCCGAAAATTCAACGATAACTGGGTTGGGACTCGTTCCAATGGTTGTTGAGCAATCGTCGCGAGGTGAAAGAGCCTTTGATATCTATTCTCGCTTACTTAAAGATAGAATAGTTTTTATGGTTGGTCCGGTAGATGATAATGTGGCAAATCTGGTGGTTGCCCAATTGCTTTTTTTGGAATCAGAGAATCCAGATAAGGATATCCACTTGTATATAAACTCACCTGGCGGATCGGTTACTGCGGGTATGTCCATATACGATACCATGCAATTTGTCCGTTGTGATGTTAGTACCATGTGCATTGGCCAGGCTGCCAGTATGGGGGCGTTTTTGCTTGCCGCTGGGGCATCTGGAAAACGCTATAGTCTCCCTAATTCACGAATGATGATACATCAGCCCTCAGGAGGAGGTCGTGGAATGGCAGCTGATATTGAAATCCAAGCTCGAGAGATTTTATTGATGCGCCAACGTTTGAATGAGTTGCTGGCAGAGCATACTGGACAGGATGTAGAGAAGATTGCTTTGGATACTGATAGAG
>PAMO01000040.1 GCA_002707325.1 Gammaproteobacteria bacterium | reverse complement strand
CTGGTGCCAAGTAAAATTGTGTTGATAAATATTTCTGGGGAAGATCAGCCGGGTTTGATGGCTATAGTGACATCGAGATTATCCGATTATGAGGCACATATCTTAGATGTTGGGCAATCGGTTATTCATAATGAGCTAAACTTGGGCATCCTAATCCAGACGAGCGAGACCAAGAAGCGGAGAGGCACGGATGAGCTATTACCAATCTTAAAAGAGCAAATGGAAAAATTGGGGATGTCAATACGCGCTACCCCAGTAACAGAGAAGCAATATCGTGATTGGGTTGCGGCTCAAGGGAAACTAAGGAGCATCGTAACTTTATTGACCTCTGGCGATACGAGTGAGCAATTAGCTTCTGTAACGTCAGTGGTTCAACAGCATGGCCTTAACGTCGATGGCATAAGGCGCTTATCCGGACGAATACCTCTTGGACAAGAAAGCATAGGCCGAATAATAGTGGAAATGAGTTTGCGTGGCTTTATTCACGATCCTGCTAGATTAAAAACTGATTTAATGAGTTCAGCAGAGAGATTAGGATTTGACTTTAGTGTTCAACGGGATTCTGTTTTTCGTCGAACTCGACGACTTGTCGCATTTGATATGGATTCCACACTAATCAATGCCGAGATCATTGATGAATTAGCTAAACGTCATGGAGTGGGTAGTCAAGTTGCTGGCATAACACAACGTGCAATGATGGGGGAGTTAGATTTTGAAGAAAGTTTTCAAGAGAGGTCACGCTTATTGAAAGGGTTGTCTGTGCGCGTGTTACATGATGTAGCTGAAAATGTTGCTCTTAATCCTGGAGCCGATAGGTTATTGAGGGCACTACATTATTTTGGATTCAAAACAGCAATTATTTCTGGAGGGTTCCAGTATGTCGGTGATTTGCTTGCAGACCGGTTAGGTATTGATTACGTATTTGCTAATAGCCTAGAGATTACTAATGAAATCATGACTGGGGAAGTGGAGGGCGAGATCATTAATGCGCACCGAAAATCAGAACTCTTGAAGGAAATAGCTCATAGTGAGGGCATCTCTGACCAGCAGACCATTGCTATAGGAGATGGTGCTAACGACATACCTATGTTGAATACTGCAGGGTTAGGGGTGGCTTATCATGCTAAGCCCTTTGTGCGTAACACTGCTGATCATGTGATTTCAGAATTTGGCTTGGACAGTGTTTTATACCTTATGGGATTTAGTGATTTAGATGTTGAAGAAGCGTTAATGAATTGAGAAATACCCCTATGGCATCAGAGGCGTCATACTAGTAACGCGTCTGATACTCTATTAGGAGTATTGAGTAAAATAAGCTTAGGAAATTTTGACATGCCAAACTACTCGACAAATGAATTCCGAACGGGCCTTAAGGTGCTATTGGAGGGAGACCCTTGTGCAATTTTGGAGAACGAGTTTGTGAAACCTGGTAAGGGACAGGCTTTTAATCGCGTAAAATTTCGTAATTTAAAAAATGGACGTGTCTGGGAAAGAACTTTTAAATCTGGTGATTCAATAGAGGGGGCTGATGTGCTGGATTTGGATATGGAATATCTATACAACGACGGGGAATTTTGGCATTTCATGAGAACGGATGGAAGTTTTGAGCAGAACGCGGCAGGGGAAGCTGCTATCGCAGATGCGAAAGATTGGATGAAGGAGCAAGAAATTTATCATGTTACGCTTTGGAATGATGATCCTATAATTGTGACCCCGCCAAATTTTATTGAGTTAGCCGTTGCAGAAACAGATCCTGGTTTGAAGGGAGATACTGCTCAAGGCGGAACAAAACCGGCTTTGTTATCAAGCGGTGCCACAGTCAAAGTACCTTTGTTTGTCAATATTGGAGACGTCTTGAAAGTTGATACGCGGACAGGAGAGTACGTAAGTCGTGCTTAATATGCATAGGTTACTCTAGTGATGTCTACAGATTGGGAACCATCTTGTTCAATAGATACATTAAGACAGAGAGCGGTACTTCTGTCTAAGATCAGAACCTTTTTCGCTGAATTGGGGGTCCTTGAGGTTCAGACAAGTTGTGTAGCCAAACATACAGTAACCGATCCAAATATCCATTCTATAAAAATCCCGAAAATCGGTTATCTGCAGACTTCCCCTGAGTATCAGTTAAAGCGACTTCTAGCCGCGGGCGCACCATCGATTTATCAGATGGGTCCTGTATTTAGAGCGGAGGAAATTGGGCCTCAGCATGCCCTGGAGTTTACTATGCTGGAGTGGTATCGCCTGAACTATGATCATAGGCAACTCATGGATGAAGTCGCTGAATTGGTCGATCGCATGTTAGGGCCTGCGGATTATAGATATGTTACCTATGCGGAAGTTCTGGATCATTCAAACGCGATCTCTAATGATATTGATCTGAAATTCCTTAGTGGGCTAACGAATTTAGGAATGGGGAGGATTTTTGTAACAGATTATCCTATTGAGCAAGCGGCACTTGCCCAGCTGGATGGCGATCCACCCTTAGCTTCACGTTTTGAGCTTATTATTGATGGGGTGGAAATCGCGAATGGTTACCATGAACTGGGCGAAATAAATGAGCTTGATACGAGATTTGAAAAAGAACTTCAAATAAGAAAAGCATTAAATTTAGAGCGTTATGATTTGGATGCTGAATTCATGGCTGCAATGAAGCATGGCCTGCCTCCTTGTTCCGGAGTCGCTCTAGGCGTTGATCGTTTGTTAATGATCCTGCTGGGTGCTACAAGTATTGCTGAGGTTAATGCTTTTCCGATAGAGCCCGAAATAATAAATGTTTAGCTACCCAACCCTATTTTTTTGCCAACCTGTACTGAAGTACCAGCTCGCAAGTCCAAGTCTAGGCTTATTCGTTGGGCTTGATGGCACAAGATAACGGTAGATCCAAGTAGGAACCTTCCTAATTCAGCACCTTTTTCAAAACTTTCGTTGTGATTTTCTCTTTGCACTTTTTGGAAAGGTGAACCGGGGGTTGACCATACAGTTTCTATTCGCCCGACTAATAGAGCGCCAACCATTATTAGAGTCATTCGGCCATGGTCTGTATCAAAATGACATATCAGTCGTTCGTTACGACTGAATATGCTCGGGATTGCTGATTCCGTGCGAGCGTTAACGGAAAATAGTTGTCCTGGAATCGCTGTCGTTCGAGTAAGTGTGCAAGCCAGGGGAGCATGCACTCTATGGTAATTGTTTGGTGCTAGATAGATAGTTAAAAAAGAACCACCCTCAAATTGTGGCGAATCTTCTCCTAATAGAGATGCTAGAGAATATTTTTGGCCTTTAGCTTGAAGTAGCGCTCCTTCGTATATTGTTCCCGTTTCGCTGATAGTCCCATCGGCCGGACAGACTATTGTATTTTCCTCAGCACAGATAGGACGTGCTGTGGGTGATAGAGCTCTTGTGAAGAATGCATTAAATGAATCGTAGTCGTCAGAGTTTTTGACTAGAGCATCTTTAAGCGAAACCGAATAAATTTTCTGGAAAATACGGATCAATATCATGCGTATTATAGGGCTCTTAGAATCCGCTAATTTCCCTGCTATCCTACTTATCAGATGTTTAGGTATAAGTTTTTGAAAAAAAATGAATAGACTAGTCATCGGCTGTTTCAACAGGCGTATCCAATCTATTCCCCCATTCTGCCCAAGATCCTGGATAGGCTCTAATTTTAAACCCCAGCATTCGACCAACCAAATAGGAAAGCCCTGATCGATGATGGGTTTGGCAATGCGTAATTATTGGTAGGTCCCCGGTTATTCCCCTATCTGATAGGAATTGTCTAAGGTCTTTACGAAGCCTCATACCCCTTTTTTCGTCTTTTAGTTCAAGCCAATCGATATTTATTGCGCCAGGGATATGGCCTGCTCGGTTAGATCCGCTTTTGTAACCGTCGTACTCCTCCTTAGAACGAACATCCCAGATAATATCAGTTTTATTTGCAATAGCAGATAAAACATCCTCAGTGTCTGCTATGGGTTCTAAATTAATATCAACGCTATTATGAAAGTTGCTTTTGGGCAAAGAAATTCCGCCTTCTAAAGGTAATCCCTTTTCATGCCAGCTGTATATTCCTCCATCGATATAAGTCCAATCGTCCTTTCCAATAATATCTAGAGTCCATCCAAGGCGACCAGCCCAACCACCACCTTCCTCATCATAAATCGCAACATCTAAGTCAGGCGTATATCCAATTGCATTCAAAAGACTATTAATTTTTGTTTCACTTGGAAGGGCTCCTACCGCTGGAGGAGTTCCTTCAATTAAGTCGCGCGGCTCAATTAATATGGCACCTGGAATATGAGCTTGGGAAAAATTCCTTGGTTCTCCGACATGCAGCAATAAACCATTTTTTGAAGCGTTGCCAAAATACTGTTCTGGTTGGATGATTTTTATTTTATTTCCTTGTAGACAATGTTCGTATATTTTATCCGAGTTTAGTCATCTACCAATAGCCCGATATGGCAAAATACTAATAGAATTAAATGAGGAGTGTGGGGTGACCAAGAATCTTGTGTGGATGGATCTGGAAATGACGGGGTTGGACCCTGCGACGGACCTTATTATCGAAATCGCCACTATCATCACGGATCAAGATTTGAATATAGTTGAAGAAGGCCCGGTAATTGCGATCAACCAACCAGAGGAAAATTTATTGTCTATGGATGAATGGAATCAGAAGCATCATAGGGAATCTGGGTTGGTCAAAAGAGTTCAAGAGTCAAGATTTAGTCAAATAGAAGCCGAAGCCCAAACCCTTGATTTTATAGAACGACATGTCGAGAAAAATAGTTCACCTTTGTGCGGCAATACCATTTGGCAGGACCGCAGGTTTTTATCTATACACATGCCTAACTTGGAGGCCTACTTCCACTATCGGATAATTGATGTCAGCAGTCTCAAAGAGCTAGCTCATCTTTGGAAGCCCGAAGTTTTAAGTAGTCTTTCAAAAGAGAACAAACATACTGCATTGTCGGATGTCCGCGAGTCCATTTCTGAGCTGAAGCACTATCGCCAGCACTTTTTTGATCTTAAATAGGTTTTTGACGTAATCGTCCAATTGCCCAATCAATATGTTCCTTGGCTAAATCGGGTGCGTTATCCCTAGAACTTTCAAGCGCGGCCAGTGTTTGTTGTGTTCTCTTCCCGTTGCCTAAAGCCACCGCTAAATTCCTTTTCCACTGGGCATAGTTAATTCTCCTAATTGCACTACCTCTTGTTTTTTCAGTGAAGGTCTTCTCGGACCAGCTAAATAATTCTAACAAGTCAGGGCTGTCTAACTGATGTCTTGGTGCAAAGTCAGATTCCTTTGTGGTCGTTGATGGATGATTGGCGGGGCAATAAATTTGGCAGTCATCGCAACCGAAGATTCTATTACCTATCAGTTCACGGAAATTGACGGGTATAGGATCCCGAGACTCGATGGTCATATATGAAATACATTTTCTGGCGTCGATTTGTTTATTATCCAAGATGGCATTCGTTGGACAATTATTTATACATGCTTCGCACCTGCCGCATTCGTTAGAAGACTGTTTGTCAGATACTGGTAGGGGCAGGTTTGTATATATTTCTCCAAGGAAAAACCATGATCCCTCATTTTTATCTAGCAGCAACCCATTTTTCCCTATCCAACCCAGCCCGGCTTTTTCCCCCAAAGGCTTTTCTAGGATAGGGGCTGAGTCGGCGAACGCTCTGTAATTCCCCTCAGTATCTGTAGCTTCATCAATTTTCTTGGCTAACTTGGCTAGTCTAGTTCTCATTACCTTATGGTAATCGCGTCCAAGTGCGTATCTAGCAATATAGCCGTTAGAAGGGTTTTCTAATACCTGAACGGGCTGTACGCCCTGGTACAAATAATTCATTCGAGCGCTTATTACTCGGCACGTACCGATTTCTAACTTGTCTGGCGCTAATCTTTTGTCCGAGTTTCTGGTCAAATAGCTCATTGATCCATTAAAACCCTTTTTCAACCAGTCGATGTAATAGGGCTCATATTGCTTTAAATTGATATCCGTAATAGCAATTTGCTGAAAGCCGAGATCTTTCGCCCATTTGGGCAAAGATACAGATATTTCCTTCAAATCCATCCTAACTTACAAACCTTTCAAATAATGTTGAGTATAATGGTCTAGGAACATCTTGGAGAAGGTTCTTGGAATATTTATATAAAGCATCAGATGTTCGAGAATTGGACGCCATGGTAGCTCAAGAACTTGGGGTATCCTTTTTCCATCTTATGGAAAGAGCTGGCCGAGCAGCTTTCGAAATTCTTATTCAACGATGGCCAAATGTCCGGAAGATTGCTGTTGTATGTGGGAAAGGTTTAAATGGCGGTGATGGATTAATAGTTGCCGGACACGCGCGTGCCTTCGGGATAGAAGTGCAGGCGGTTCTACTATCCCCCATGGAAAGTCTGGATGCTGACACGGTGTTAGCAAAAAAGTGGGCAGAATCTCAAGGCGTCGAAGTTCAGGAAGGTTTTACTGGTACTTTATCCGGACAAGTCATTGTGGATGCCATACTGGGCAGTGGTTTCAAGGGTGAGCTTCGACCAGAGTACTCCCAAGCAGCCGAAGCCATAAATCGGAATTCTTCTCCCGTATTATCTATCGATATTCCGACTGGGGTATCGGCCGATGGCTTGGCCTCCGATCAAAACGCCATTAACGCTGCAATCACGGTAACGTTTATAGGTAGAAAGGTAGGTCTATATACGGGTAGTGGCTATGCTTATGCTGGCGAAGTGATTTATCAGTCATTAGGGGCGCCGGGCCATATTTTTAAGAAGATAGACAGGGGCATACCACTTTTGGATTTCCTGAAAATACCCCCACTTGATGCGCTAGCTCTTGATTCCCACAAACATTCTAGGGGCCATACCGTCATTGTTGGTGGGGACCACAGTATGGGCGGTGCGATTCTGATGGCGGGTGAAAGCGCTCTCCGAGTAGGAGCAGGATTGGTAACTATTATCGGTCGTAAAGCTCATGGGTCAGCGGTGTTAGCTAGACGGCCCGAGATTATGTTTGTTGATGCTGCCGATAGGAAAAGCCGGGCAGCAGCTTTAGCAAAGGCCGATGCAATTGTTGTGGGGCCGGGGATGGGAACGAACGATTGGGGTTTAGGGTTATTACAGGAAGCATTAATCAAGAATAAGTTATTAGTTTTAGATGCCGATGCGCTTAAACTAATTGGTGCTGTCGAAACAAGAGCTTTCCCCCCGAGCATTGTGACGCCTCATGCGGGAGAAGCCGCTGCAATGCTTGGTATTAGCTCGGAGGAGATCGACAATGATAGACTAGCTGCATCAAAAACGATTGCTCGCGTTACCGGGGGGGTTTCTATTCTGAAGGGACCAGGTACTGTCATAGCTAGCAAGTCGAGTATTTATGGGATTTGTAAACACGGTAATCCTGGTATGGCTACAGCTGGAATGGGAGATGTTCTTTCAGGGATATTAGGTGGCTTGTTATGTCAAGGAATAGAGCTCAGGCAGGCCGCCGAATACGGGACTTGTTTGCATAGTGCAGCTGCAGACATGGCGTCGAATAATATGGGCGAGAGAGGACTAGTTGCTATGGATTTAATGGTTCCTTTAACTCAGTTGATGAATAACGCGAAATGAATTTGGTGGATGAATGTTTTCTTGAGGATGAATTAGCTACGGTCAACTATGCTAGTCAATTTTCTAGCTTAATTAATAGAGGCGACCTTGTGTTTTTAAGTGGGCAGCTTGGAGCTGGAAAAACCACCCTGGTTAGAGGTCTTCTCAGGTTTTGGGGCTATCAAGGGCCAGTAAAAAGCCCAACATATACCTTATTGGAGCCTTATGAGACTCGATGTGGCGTAGTTTACCACTTTGATTTTTTTCGTATTGAAGATGCTGAGGAATTGACATTTATTGGGATGGATGAGCTACTTGATATGGATGCGATAAAGTTTATTGAGTGGTCAGAGAATGCTCTTTCTGAGCTACCGGAGCCTAATATTAAAGTTTCTCTCCAGGTTGAGGGAACAGGACGATGCGCTAGAGTTTATGAAAATAGGTAGTGGAACCATTTATAGCGGGGCTTTTTCTTCCATTTTTATTGGTTGTTTACTTCTTTCATATTCCATACAAACGTCTGCTGATACGTTGAAAGGTATCCGGATGTATAATCATCCTAGTCATACTAGAGTAGTTCTTGATGTTTCTGAGCTACCAAGCTATGAGGTTTTTGTGCTTAGCAATCCTGAGAGGGTGGTCGTCGATCTAGAAAAGATAGAGGTGGTCACTGGTTTTGAAGGCCCGGCAGTTGATCCCAGCGGGATTAGAGTGAAAGGTTTTAGGTCGGCGCGTCGTGGTGAGAACTATCGGGTAGTTCTTGACCTTGCTGAGCCAGTATCTACGAGGAGTTTTACCCTCGCCCCGGTTGCTCCATATGGATATCGTCTTGTTATAGATCTTCGGCCGAGCCTTATACCACCTAAAAAGCCACAACCAGGTCTAGAAAGAAACAATAGGCGGGATGTAGTCATCGCTATAGATGCGGGTCATGGAGGAGAAGATCCTGGGGCAGTAGGACCAAAGATTGGCAAATCAAGAGTTCTCGAGAAGAATGTAGTTTTAAATATCTCACGTAAATTAGGCGATAAGCTAGAGAGAGCTAAAGGTTATAAAAGCATTCTAACCAGACAGGGCGATTATTATGTTCCGTTGCGCAAACGCGTAGAAATCTCTAGACAAGCCAGGGCAGATATCTTTATTTCCATACATGCGGACGCATTTCGTAATTCCTCTGTTTCTGGGGCTTCTGTTTATACGCTCTCAGAACAAGGAGCCTCAAGCGAGAACGCTCGATGGTTGGCGGAGAAAGAAAATCGATCCGATCTAATTGGTGGAGTGGGAGAGGTGAGCTTGGAGGATAAGGATGATGCTCTTGCCCATTTATTACTTGATTTATCAATGGATGCAAATCGCTCAGCGAGTATAAAGCTTGGCCATAAGCTGTTAGAGCGCTTGAGTCATGTAGGTAAGATTCATAAGCGCGGTTTGGAGCAAGCGGGGTTTGCAGTCTTAAAAGCACCTGATGTGCCGTCTGTATTAGTCGAAACAGGTTATATATCAAACCCCAATGAAGCGCGAAGATTGAGTAGTTCGAAGTATCAGGATCAAGTTTCCTCTGCTTTATTTGAGGGAATTAAGCTTTATATGGAGGAGCATGCTCCTCCCGGAACATGGATCGCATGGAAGAGAGAACAAGAGGGAATTAGATATGTCGTGGTAAGTGGTGATACTATTTCCGAGATCGCCCTTCGATATGGGACTACCGTGCAGCGTATAAAAAAAGCAAACGATTTCAATAGCGATTTTTTGCGCGTTGGACAAACAATTCTTATACCGAGCTCATAGTATGGTTTTTCGCATTCACCCTTTAACTCCACTCGTGGCTAATCAGATAGCGGCAGGAGAGGTAGTCGAGAGACCGGCGTCGATTGTTAAGGAGCTAATTGAAAACTCCCTGGACGCGCAAGCACAGAGGATTCAGGTTCGGATAGAACACGGCGGTTTAAAAAAGATTTCAGTACACGATAATGGCGTAGGTTTGCATCCTGACGATCTTAAGTTAGCCTTATCGCGGCACGCGACAAGCAAGATAAAAGATCCTGAGGATCTAGGCCATATAGATACTCTTGGTTTCCGCGGGGAAGCCTTGGCGAGCATGGTTTCTGTAGCGCGAGTTTATTTGTGTTCTTCACAGCCAGCAGCTTCTCATGGGCAGCGGATAGAAATTCATGGAGGAGAGGCCATTGAGTTTGGCCCCTGGGCGCATCCAACAGGCACTACGGTTGAAGTATCTGATTTATTTTTCAATACTCCGGCTAGAAGAAAGTTCTTGAAGTCGGAAACGACGGAGCGCAAGCACATAGATGAGGTAATACGCCGAACTAGTCTTGCGAATTTTGATGTCTCTTTCGAGGTCGAGCATGATGGCAGATCAAAGCGATTGCTACTACCTGCAAGCGACTCGCATCGTCGTTTGGCCCAGCTATTCGGTAAAAATTTTGTAACGGAGTCTGTTTATATAGAGGAATCGGTAGGCGACTTTACTCTGAAGGGATGGATTGGCTTGCCGACGTTCTCCAGGAGCCAGGCTGACAACCAATACTTTTTTGTGAACTCTAGGTGCGTGAACGATAAACTTGTTTCTCATGCGGTTAGAAGAGCCTACCGTGATGTTATGTTCCATGGCCGTCATCCGGTATTTGCTTTGTATTTAGAACTTCCTCCGAGCGACCTAGATATAAATGTTCATCCAACAAAACAAGAGGTACGGTTTGTTGACTCGAGAAGCGTTCATAATTTTATATTCTCTTCTGTAAGCCGATCGCTGCGAGATATTCGGCCAGCCTCCGGGGTAGTCAATTTAGGAGGTTCTAAGGAATGGGAACAGGGGAATTTGCCGGTAGAGGAGGGGCAAGCTCGGTCGGATGACCATGAATTTACCCTGCCAGTTGGTGGACCGTTAGAGTCCTTTTCTGGGTCATATGATGAGAACCATAATAAAGAATCATTACCACCAATGGGTTATGCCATAGGCCAGCTTCACGGCATTTTTTTGCTTGCCCAGAATAACGATGGACTTATTTTAGTGGATATTCATGCGGCGCACGAAAGAATCGTCTATGAGAAGCTCAAGACCCAGTTTTTTGGTTCTGCGGTCGTGCAACAGCGTCTTCTTGTGCCAATTAAAGTAGAAGCAACGGAAAAGGAAGTTGATCTTTTCGATTCATCTAGCCAATTTTTCAGGGAAATGGGTTTAGTCGTTGATCGTATTGGGCCAAAGACTTTGGTAGTTAGATCTATGCCGGTCCTACTGAGTGATGATAATGCAGAAATGTTGTTGCGCGACATTTTATCTGACATATCCGCACACGGCGTGAGTGATCGACTTCAAGATCGTAAAGAGGAGTTGTTGGCTACTATGGCTTGTCATCACTCGATTCGCGCTCATCGGAATATGTCTTTGCCGGAAATGAACGCTTTATTGAGAGAAATGGAGCAAACTGAAAATGCTGGCCAATGTAACCACGGGCGACCAACGTATTTGGTTAAAAGCCTTGATGACCTGAATAGTATGTTCCTTCGTGGAAGATAAAGTTTTTGGCTAAGTTTGCCCAGAATAAACGAGGCCAAAGGCCCATTTTGGCTATTGTTGGTCCGACGGCATCGGGTAAAACTAAGTTAGCACTGTCGCTTGCCCAACGCATACCTATACAAATTATTAGTATGGATTCGGTAATGATATACAGAGGCATGGATATTGGGACGGCAAAGCCTGATCGAGCAACCTTGCGCCGCTTCCCTCATGGATTGGTAGATATTATAGATCCAACGGAGATTTATTCTGTAGCTGATTTTTTGACTGGTGCTGATGACCTAGTGCGTAAAGCCTGGCAGTTGGGAAAATTGCCAGTGTTAGTTGGAGGAACAATGTTGTACATGAAGGCGTTTCGAGAAGGATTAGCACCGATGCCGTCCGCGGATGCTGATTTGCGTTTTCAGTTAGAGCAGGAGGCTGAGCGCCTGGGCCATGAGTCGCTGTATGAGGAGCTTGAAAAGGTCGACCCAGAGTCAGCTTCCCGTATACATCCTAATAATCATCAGCGATTGAAAAGAGCAATTGAGGTCTATCGACTGACTGGAAAACCCATCTCCTCGTTTTGGAATGACCCAGAGTCCTCTGGGATAGCCAGTCGGTTGAAAGCTAAGATGCGTGTGATTGCTTTGATACCTGCAGATCGAGTCGTCTGGAGGCAGTCAATTAATAACAGATTTACAGAAATGCTAACAGCTGGCCTTGTGGAGGAAGTGGAGTTATTAAGATCATTGGAAGGCCTTCACGAAGATCTTCCTTCCATGAAGGCGGTAGGTTATAGGCAGGCCTGGGAGTATTTGAATGGCAGTTGCACCTATGATGAGTTTCAGGAACGAGCTATAGTAGCAACTAGACAGTTGGCAAAAAGGCAGCTAACTTGGTTGAAGTCCTGGGATTGGACTAATGTAATATCGTCGTTGAACGATAGTGAGGCATATAACATTATTGATGAGCTGATGGCTGAGTTCTAGCTGCAGTGGTATCTGAGGATGGTATGGTGGAGATGCCAAACGCAGATTTAGGGTCCCCGATGATGATTTCAACCCTAGGTGGTTGCACCAAGAACAAGGCAATCTTAATATTCTTGTATTGGCTAATAATAGCGTAGGAGCGATTTGTAATGGCTTGGAATGAACCGGGCGGAGATAAGGATCCTTGGGGTAAACCAGGAGATCAAGGGCCACCAGATTTGGATGAGGCGTTTAAAAAATTTCAAGGGCAATTCTCTGGGATATTTGGCGGGCGTGGAAAGAGCGGAGGTACAGGACAACAAAAGAGGAGAGGAGGCAGATCTTCAGTTAGTTATCTCCTTATATTTTTACTGGTAGCCTACGGAGTTTGGGGGTTGTACCAGGTTGATGAACAAGAACGCGGGGTAATCTTTAGGTTTGGGGCGGTTCAAGAAGATGTTGTTATGCCTGGACTCCACTGGAATCCACCTATAATTGATGCGGTGGAAAAAGTTAATGTGACACGAGTTAATTCTCACCAGCATAGAGCGTTAATGCTCACGGAGGATGAGAATATTGTCGACGTTTCGCTAACAGTTCAGTATGTCGTGAATGATCCCATAGGATATTTAGTTAATGTTAGACGCCCTGTTCGTAGCATAGATCATGCTACGGAGAGTGCGTTACGGCATGTGGTAGGTAGTTCGGGGATGGATGCTGTTATCACGTCCGGTAGAGCGGCGATTGCCACCGAAATTGAGAGCAGGCTCCAGTCTTATTTGGACACATACGGAACTGGGATACTCGTCAGCAAGGTAAATATAGATGAAAGTGCGCCACCAAACCAAGTTAGAGAGGCTTTTAATGATGTCCAGAAAGCTCAAGAGGATGAGCAAAGAATAATTAATGAGGCTAACGCTTATGCTGAGAGCGTTATTCCTCAAGCTAGGGGTGAGGCACAAAAGATAATTGAGCAGGCTAATGCTTATAGAGACCGGGTAATTGCTCGATCTACTGGTGAGGCCGAACGATTCGAGAAACTACTTGCCGAATATAAGCTCGCTGAAGAAGTGACTCGATCTCGACTTTATATAGATGCTATGGAGTCAGTTTTGAGTAATTCCAGTAAAATTATGATCGATGTGGAAGGTGGCAATAATCTAATGTACCTGCCGCTAGATCGAATAAGTCGACCGATGTCACTATCAGAGGACGTTGCTGGACAAGGATCGGTTTCGGATATCGCTGATGCTGTCATGCGAGAGATCAATAACCGGATTAATAATGGCAGATTGAGAGATAGTCGCTAATTTACGAATAGGAAAGCCCATGAATTTTCGAAATATTATATTCTTATTACTAGTTCTTATTGGTGGTGTTTTAATATCAAGTAGCGTTTATGTAGTACACGAAACGGAACGAGCAATTCTTTTAAGGTTTGGAGCTGTTTCAAAGGCGGATGTGGAACCAGGGCTACATTTTAAATTGCCGGTTGCGGAGGATGTTAAAAAAGCTGATGGGAGGGTCCTAACTTTAGACTCACCCGCGGAAACTTATTTCACCTTGGAAAAGAAGCCTCTTATAGTCGACTCATTTGTTAAATGGAGAATTACAAATGTAAGTGATTATTATCGGGCTACATCGTTCGATGAAAGAAGAGGGGAACGAGTTCTTCAGGAACGCGTTAACGAGGGTTTGCGTAATCAGATAAGCCGTCGAGATATGCATGAGGTTGTTTCTGGTGAGAGAGACCAGCTTATGCAGGAATTGTTAACAGACCTAAATACTGTGATGGGTGATGCCCTTGGAATTGAAGTGGTTGACGTCAGGGTGAAGAAGATTGATTTACCCCAGGATGTATCAACTTCCGTTTACGATAGAATGAACTCTGAGCGTGAAATTGAGGCTCGCCAATATAGAGCTCAAGGTGAGGAGAAGGCGCTAGGGATAAGAGCAGATGCCGAACGCCAGACGGTCGTCATTGAGGCTGAAGCATATCGTGAGGCAGAACAAACACGCGGCGATGGTGATGCTAGGTCTGCTAACATCTACGCTAGTGCATATAATAAAGACCCATCCTTCTACGAGTTTTATAGAAGTATTAATGCGTACGCCACGGTTTTCGGGGAGAAAAGTGATATGTTAGTCCTCGACCCATCGAGTGAATTTTTTAAATATCTTGATGATGATGAGGGTTAAGAAAGAAAACTTCTGGGCAGGTTTCCTCGCATGACAGATTCAAAATGGCTATTACCTGATGGTGTGGAGGAATTTCTGCCGCCGATAGCTTGGGATTTAGAGAGTGTTCGCAGACAAGTTCTTGATGTATTTCGGTCCTGGGGCTTCAGCTATATAGAGCCTCCAATCATAGAGTACCTTGATGCTTTGCTTGCGGGCACGGGGGATTTAGGTCACGAAAATGATCTAGATATGCAAACAATAAAAGTAGTGGATCAGCGAAGTGGGAGATTGATGGGGATTCGTTCCGATATCACGGCCCAGGCAGTCCGAATTGATGCTCATAGTCTTGCGGATTCAGAAGATAATGTTCGGAGACTTTGTTACGCTGGGCCAGTAGTTCAAGCCAATCCGATGGCAGCACTAGATAGCAGAGTTCCGATTAAAGCAGGAGCTGAGATCTTTGGTTGGCCAAATCACGCGGCCGATGCCGAAGTGATCGCTCTGATGGTTGACGTGCTGAATAATGTTGGTATAGCCGATCCAGTTGTTGTTCTAGGACATATGGGTATATATGCTGGTTTGATAGAGGAGTTCAATCTCGACGCAGAGACAGAGAAAGCTTTATTTGTTGCTGTACAAGCTAAATCTCAGGCTGATATTAAGCTTTTGCTAAGCGGTAGGGGAGATATTGAACTAATACAAAGATTGCCTCTGATCATGGGTGACATTAGTGACCTTTCCAACGCAGTAGAAGTGTTATCAGGGGCATCAAAATCCACTCGTATAGCTGTTGAAGAATTACAAAATCTTTCGAAAGAAGTTTCAGCTCGCTTTCCTAATCTAAAAATACGGTTCGACCTCGCTGAGCTCGCGGGATATGGTTATCACAACGGCCCCGTGTTTTCTGCTTACCAACCACAGCAAGGGCGAGCGATAGCAAGAGGAGGCCGTTACGATGGAATAGGTTCGATATTTGGGGAGGGGCGACCGGCAACCGGTTTTGATATTAGTCTCCAGCAATTAATCATTTCTACAGAGCCTGAGATGGCAGTATGGGTTGCTAGATCGGAAAACATGTCAGGATCTGATTTGCGATTGTTAGAGGCAGAGATTATCCGACTGCGTTCCGCTGGAGAAAGG
>PAMO01000039.1 GCA_002707325.1 Gammaproteobacteria bacterium | reverse complement strand
TATTTATGAAGCTCTTTGTTGGAAATCTTCCTTGGTCAGTTACGGATCAAGGCTTGGAAGAAATGTTTACAGCTTTCGGAAGCGTAGATTCGGCCAAGGTAATCACTGACCGGGAAACTGGTCGTTCTCGTGGGTTTGGATTCGTCGAGATGGCGGACGAGGGTGCTCGTTCTGCTATTGAAGACTTGAACGATTCTGAAGTCGAGGGCAGGAAGCTCACGGTTAATGAGGCGCGCGACCGAAAACGTCGTTAGTTCTCTCCTCTAGACTGTGCGGTTAAGCCCTTTTATTAAAGTTTGTTGGGGGGGATTAGTCCTGCATGACTGATAAATAGAGATATTGGTTAGAGGATTTCCCTCGGGCCAAATGGACTATTATTTATCTTGCTCTGCTCTGTTGAGTGCTGTGAACCAAAAAGCTCCCGATATAGTACCGAAAAGAGTTACTGATAAAGAAGAAAGTAGGAGAGGGCTCCCGCTAAAATTCGCGTAAACGTATCCGAATGCGGCTCCAGTTATGCTTCCCGCTACAATGAAGGCCCTAAAGCTTGCATGGCCTCTAGCTTTCAAGAAGAAAAATACTGGCAATAGAGTAGCCTGGAAGCCCAGAAAAAAAACTGGTAGTAAAACAAAGATTATATAATAGAAAATATCACTCATATTGTAGGGCCTTATCCTGTTCTGCTGGCATGTTATTGATATTGATCAAATGCCATTTCCGTTAACTCTTTTATTTCTCCATTGCGGTATATTTCAAATCCATGCGCAAAGGTGCGTTTATATTTCTCGTTCGTAACGCGAACGGTTACCCTTAGACTTGTGTCGGAAAACATGTCCACGTATAGATTATATGTGAACCACTCGTTTGATGCGCTCAGTTCCGAGCAGTAAGGGCGTCGCTGCAATTTCTCAAACCCGCTAGTTTTTAGATCCTCGACCTCTTCTTCTACCAATTTTAGGGCCTCTTCCCACTTACTGTAATTCATTGTCTCAGTCTGTGACTGCCCCCTCACTGGCAGAACTTACTAGGCGCGCATATTTAGCGAGCACCCCTTTGGTAGTGTAAGGCTTTGGCTTCTCCCATGCTCTTCTCCTGGACTCTAGAACGTCTTCTGCTACTTCTAAAACTATTTCCCGCGATACTGCATCAATAGTTATTATGTCGCCATCTTCTACTAGAGCAAGGGCTCCTCCATCGAAGGCTTCGGGGGTAATATGTCCAATAACGAAGCCATGTGAACCCCCAGAAAATCTTCCATCCGTAATAAGAGCAACGTCTTGTGATAAACCTCTACCATTTATAGCACTGGTAGGAGATAGCATCTCTCGCATTCCAGGCCCACCTTTTGGGCCTTCATAACGAACCACCACCACATCACCAGCGACAATAGTACCGTCTAGGATAGCGGCCATTGCATTTTCTTCACCGTGAAAACATTTCGCGGGCCCAGAGAATCGGAGCCCTTCATGTCCTGTTATCTTGGCAATTGCGCCTTCCGCGGCTAAATTTCCATAAAGAACGACCAGGTGAGAGTCTTTTTTTATTGGATTGTTTAAAGGCCTTATGACCTTTTGCGTTTTTGGGTAGGGCTCGACTTCTATGAGATTTTCGGAGAGCGATCGCCCTGTTACAGTCATGCAATCTCCATGGAGCATTTTTTCGTCCAATAAGAGCTTCATCAGGGGCTGAACTCCACCAATCTCTATAAGTTCGCTCATCGAGTATTGTCCAGCGGGCCTCATGTCAGCTAGCACCGGTACGTTCTGGCCTATCCGGGTAAAATCATCGAGTTCCAAGGGTATGCCGGCGGCTTTAGCTATTGCTAAAAGATGAAGTACAGCGTTGGTAGACCCTTCCAGGGCTATTACAAGAGTTATTGCATTCTCAAATGCTTCTTTGCATAGGATATCGCTGGGTTTGATACCTTTTTCGATTAGGTGACATACGGCAGCTCCAGCTTTATAACTATCCTGACGTTTAGTATCTGAAATAGCCTCTTGAGCAGAGCTATTCGGAAGTGATAGCCCTAAAGCTTCGATAGCAGAGGCCATTGTGTTAGCTGTATACATTCCTCCACATGACCCTGGGCCAGGGATAGCAGTAGCCTCAACTTCTAATAGGCCCTTATCATCAATAGTTCCCGCTGCATGTGCGCCAACGGCTTCAAATACGGAAACAATGTCTCGGCGATTTTGTCCTGGCTGAATAGTACCTCCGTAAACAAAGACGCTCGGTCGATCCAATCTTGCCATTGCCATGGCGCACGCAGGCATGTTTTTATCGCAACCTCCAATTGCTACAAATCCGTCGAAACCCTGGGCCCCAACCACAGTCTCTATAGAATCTGCTATGACTTCTCTAGACACCAATGAATAACGCATTCCTGGTGTTCCCATGCTAATACCATCAGAGACTGTTATTGTATTAAATAGCACGCCTTTCCCACCATTTTCATCACTACCCAGCGCAGCGGCTTCTGCTAATTCATTAATATGCATATTGCAAGGGGTGACCATGCTCCATGTTGATGCTATGCCAACTTGCGGTTTTTTAAAATCCGACTGTGTAAAGCCGACTGGGTAAAGCATAGCGCGGCTAGGGGCTTGTGTCGGACCATCCACTACGATCGAAGAGAATGGTCTTTTATTACTCATTAAGAATCCTTATTTTGTAATTAAGGGTTTTATTAGTGTTTCTGCATTACGCTGATAATTATATAGCGCCTTCTTTTTTCCTGGGAGTGCATCAGAACTTATCAGTGTGAACCCGTGTTCTAAAAACCAGTCAGTAGTTTGAGTAGTTAAAACAAATAGGTCTTTTTTCCCGTCTCGTTTTGCAGTTTCCTCAGCAGCATCAAGTAATTTTGAACCTAATCACAGCTTATACTCTGGGTGACGATAAGATGGATGCGTTGCTATGCAAGCAAGTTCAGCTTGATCATCGAACGGGTACACAGCGCAGCAACCCGCTACGAATCCATCTACATCAGCGACTAAAAACTGATCTATTTCTTGCTCTAATCGATTTCGTGATCTGTATACTAGTATTCCTGATTCTTCGAGAGGCCTGATTAACGCGATTATGCCAGCAAGATCCAGCGGGGTAGCCTTACGAATTAGCTTGTGGTGTGATTCGGTCATTTGAGTACCCTGGCCAAGAGCGGTAAATAATTCTCCTAATAAAGCGCCATCTTGATTAAAGCTGACTAGGTGAGAGCGCGGAACTCCGCCCCGAGTTGCCCTGATCATAGCGTCTATATTTTTAGAACTGACTTCAGAAGTTGAATTGACTAAAACGCTTGCCTCAGCTGGCGTGATTTCTGTGAGCTGTTCGCCATTCCGATCGCTAATATAGCCATTCGGGTCAAACATAATTAATTTGTCGGATGCCACAGTCACAGCAACTTGCGAGGCAAGTTCAGCGGAGGAAAGATTATAGGGTTGTCCAGAAGGGGAATACCCAATAGGTGACATCAGGATTAGCCCATTACCGTCAAGAATCTCATGAATCTTCTCAGTATTAACGCGCCGTGTTTCGCCTGTTAATAAATGGTCTATTCCATCTATGATTCCCATAGGTTTAGCTGTTATAAAATTGCCGCTTACAACAGCGATTTCGACTTTATGTAGTGGACTGGATGGTAACCCAGCAGAAAACATTCCTTCTATTCGACTTCTAAGAACACCATGAATAGAAAGGATCGCTTCCATGTCCTTTTCGCTAGTTATTCTTGTCGATTTATGAAGCCTTGTATTTTCTAGGGCCGAGTTTAATTGTGGACGGGCTCCGTGTACTAGTATTATCTTTACTCCTAATACGTGTAGGAGAGCTAGGTCCTGAATAATATACTCAAGGTTTTCGCTTTCTAGTCCTTCGCCACTAAGGTGCACAACGAATGTTTTTCCTCGATGTGCACTTATGTAGGGCGTTGAGCTCCTAAACCAGGTTGGATAGCTGTTTATGTTTGTTTCACGCATTTATTTGGTTCAATTATTACTATGTTTGACTGACCTATGTTCATCAATAAAACTCACAGAACTTTTTTGAGCATTACTACTAGCTATTTACACCGTGAATTCCTCAAGGGTGGCGCATTCTACACGACGTTATTTTTGGAGCAATCCGCCAATATACGGGAATAAACGATCTTTTCGCACGTTAAATATGCGATTTTAGTCTTCTAAAGGCGACTAATACATGAAAACGAGCATGAAGCGGTATCGTCGGTCCTAAATTTGTGGTGCAATATTTTAATTAGTGCGATCGGATACTTTGGTGACGAAAAATGACACAACCTAATTTCTCGGACCGTGATGGTTGGATCTGGAAAAACGGAGAGTTAATTCCTTGGCGTGAGGCAAATGTTCACATTTTGACACATACGCTGCATTATGGATTAGGCGTTTTTGAGGGTGTAAGAGCATACGATACGCCGGATGGACCCTCATTATTCAGGGTAAAGGAGCATACTCAGCGTTTATTTGACTCAGCTCATATCTTAGGCCTAGAAATTCCGTACTCACAGTCTGATGTCGTTAAAGCCCAGATAGAGGTCTTTTCTGCTAATGAGCTTATGGAGGGATATTTAAGACCCATGGTTTATCTGGGATCAGAAGCCATGGGCCTCCGTGCTACGGATCTCAGTGTAAACCTCAGTATTGCAGCTTGGCCATGGCCAGATTACATGGATGCTGATAGTCGGGATAAGGGAATCGTCGTGCGGACTTCTTCTTATACTCGCCATCACGTGAATATTACAATGTGTAAGGCAAAAGCCAATGGTAATTATATTAATTCGATCTTAGCGTTGCATGAAGCATTGGCCTCAGGTGCCGATGAGGCATTGCTCCTTGATAATGAAGGGTATGTGGCGGAGGGCTCGGGGGAGAACTTTTTCCTAGCTAGCAGAGGAAAGCTTTATACTCCAGAGCTAACATCTTGTCTTGACGGCATAACGCGGAACACCATTTTTCACTTAGCTGACGAATTAGGAATTTCGATAGAGGAACGTCGAATTACTCGGGATGAAGTTTACATTGCCGATGAAGCATTTTTTACTGGAACAGCTGCGGAGGTGCTTCCGATAAGGGAGCTTGATGGACGAGTTATTGGTGAGGGCGAAAGAGGACCAATTACCGAGGCTCTGCAGAACGCTTATTTTGATCAAGTTCGTGGGAAAAGAGCAGAATTTCCTGAGTGGCATACGAAAGTTGTTGGTGGCAATGGTTGTTAAAACCGCTCTTTGATTTATGACTTCTGACACCCTAATCGTTGCCCCTTCTTGGATAGGCGATATGGTAATGACGCACAGCTTGGTGCGGCTCCTTCGTAGGAAAACGGATACGTCGATTCATTTGTTAGCCCCCAGGTCGACAGCTAGTTTAGGATTAAGAATGCCAGGTGTCTCTCAGACACATGTTCTGGATATTCCGCATGGGGCACTGGGGCTTTATAGGAGATGGCAGTGGGCTAGAAGGCATGATCAGCTGTTTGGGCAGGCAATTCTCATTCCAAATAGCTTTAAATCCGCTATTACACCATGGCTTAGTGGCGTGCCTCTGCGGACTGGCTGGAAGGGAGAATATCGGTTCGGGCTGATCAATGATATTCGTAAACGGGACGTTATTGAACATCCCTTAATGGCCCAGCAGATAGCTGCGCTAGGTCTTGATCCGGGTGAATCTCTTAAAGATTTCCCTTTGCCCCAATTAGTTTTCGATCGGGGAAACTTTTTAAAGTTAGCTGTGAAATTTGGATTATCGTCGACCGAGAAAAAGGTAACCGCTATTTGTCCGGGTGCTGATTTTGGCGGTGCTAAGCGATGGCCTATTAGCTATTTTGTGCAGGTTGGACGCGCTATTGTTGAAAATGGTGGCGCTATTTGGCTGATCGGTTCAGATCGAGATCAATCGGCAGGGGCGCTAATCTCTGAGGGGATTGATGGCGAGGTGATTGATCTTTGTGGAAAAACCTCGCTATTAGATGCTATTGATTTATTGTCACAGGTGGACCAGGTTATTTGTAATGACTCTGGGCTTATGCATGTAGCTAGCGCCCTTGAGAAAAAGGTTATCGCTATTTTCGGGTCCACTTCTCCTGCTTTTACACCCCCGCTAACTAAAAAGGGGGATGTTGTGCAGCAAAAATTATCTTGTAGTCCTTGTTTTGAGAGAGAATGTCCTTTGGGGCATACGAAATGCCTATATGACCTAGAGCCTAAAAAAGTCATTGAGCTTTTGTAATGCGTATTATTTTAACGAAAATGTCTTCATTGGGTGATATCGTACATACGTTTCCCGCCCTATCGGATGCAGCTCTCCATGGATATAGTTTCGACTGGATTGTGGAGGAAGAATTTGCCGATATAGCCGCAATGCATCCCGCGGTGGATAGGGTTATTCCAATTGCACTCCGGAGGTGGAGAAGCGGGGCGGCGTCTAATACATACAAAGAATTTATGCGATTTCTCAGACTTCTACGTGAGCAACAGTACGATATGGTTATTGATGCACAAGGGCTACTCAAGAGTGGCATAATATCTGCATTAGTAAAGGGAAAGCATAGGGGTGGGTTCTCAGCAAGGTCGGCCCGTGAGGGCATAGCATCGGTATTCTATGATAGGAGGGTCAAGGTTGATAAAAATGACCATGCTATAGATAGACTCCGCTATTTATTTGGTTCCTTATTTAGCTATGAAGTGGAAGTTGGGTTTAATTATGGAATAGAGAATCTCAATACCGGAGACAACACATGTGTTCTAATTCATGGCAGCACATGGCCATCCAAGGAATGGCCAGAGGTTATGTGGGTTCGTATTGGGCAATTAGCAAATGAATCTGGGATGAAAGTCGCTCTTCCGTGGCAAGGCGATAGAGAACGATCGAGGGCTGAGCGATTGGCCGGTCAGCTAGATGCTACTTTGTGGGGAGGGCTATCCATAATGGATATAACAGAGCGGCTGTCCCGTTCGAGATTAGTGATAGGGGTCGATTCCGGACTCAGTCACCTTAGTGCAGGCCTAGGTTCTCCGACAGTAGTTATTTACGGTAGTACGGATCTAAAACTTACGGGGGTACGAGGGCGAAGTGCAGTTGGATTGTCCCCTACCTTTCCTTGTTCTCCATGTCTTAAAAAGGTCTGTAATTATTCGGGAAGTCCTCGTGATTGGAATGACACTGATGTTTCGCCAGCTTGTTATTCCGAGGTTACGCCAGAATTGGTTTGGCGAGCAGCGGATGACTTGATTAATGAAGATTGCCTTTAGCATATTCAAATATTTTCCTTATGGTGGTTTGCAGAAGGACCTCCTAAAGCTAGTGCGTGAATGCTTGTCTCGTGATCACGAAGTGCGAGTCTACATTGGCAAGTTGGAGTGCGAGTTTCCAGAGAAGAATTGTGAGTTAGTCGAGGTCGAGTGCTCTTCAATTACCAATCATGGAGGTATCAAGCGATTTTCTGATTTCGTAGAATGGCATTTGGCAAACAATCATGTCGACTTGATGGTAGGTATGAATAAAATGCCAGGGCTCGATGTATATTATGCAGGTGATTCATGTTACCAGGCTAAGACTATGAGTCAGCGGAATCGCTTTTACCGATTGCTTCCACGTTATCGTCAATTCCTCAAATTTGAGAGAAGCGTTTTTAATGCGACATCAAAGACGAGAATATTAACTATATCTGACTTGGAGGTCCCAAAATTCCAAAAGTACTACCATACGCAAAAAGGCCGTTTTTTTGATTTACCACCAGGCATAACCCCTTTTCTTATGTCACCTGAAGGCCGGAAGCAACGCAGAATTAAGTTCCGGGCTGAGCGAGGTATTACCGAGCTTGATCGAGTATTACTTTTTGTTGGATCGGGATTTAAAAAGAAAGGTCTGGATCGTGTGATTGTAGGACTCGCATCGATCAAACAGAGAATAGCGGGGAATTGCCGCCTATTAGTGGTCGGCGATGATAATCCGAAAAGACATAAACGACTGGCTAAATCTCTAGGCGTCTCTAATGAAGTGGATTTTCTTGGGGGGCGTGAGAATATCCTAGAGTTCCTATGTGGAGCTGACGGTTTCGTATTGCCTGCTTATGACGAAAATGCAGGGATGGTGATTTTGGAGTCCTTGGTAGCGGGCCTTCCTGTATTAGTGACAGAAAATTGTGGGTATGCAGGCTATGTTGCTGCAGCTGATTGTGGGCTCATTTGCCCGAACCCTTTCGAGCAGTCGTTATTCAATTCCCAGTTAGTCGATTTAATTACGAATCCTAGGCGAGATCAGTGGATTTTAAATGGCTTGAAATTTGCTAAAAACCAAGATCTATATCGAATGCCCCATAAGGCGGCAGATTACTTTGAACAATTTCTTAACGAGGATTATCCTAAATAGTCGTTCTATGGTTTTTGCTAAATTGAAATCTGATTCTAAAGGCCGCTGGAGTTCGGGCCACCATCAAAATAATGCAAAACCCGATGCATTTAACATGCTTGTTTCCCTGGCTATTGATGGACGACCGCCATCAAAAAACGTAGATCTGTATTGTGAGAAAGTGCTTCGAACTATTCCCGGTCGTCGAACTGTTTACCAAGGAAAATGGGATGGAAAACCAGTGGCGATTAAGTGCTTCTTCGGATCGCGAGCGGACCGTCACCTGAAACGCGAATTGGCAGGCTGGTCAATTTTGGAGGACTTGGAAATCCGATCCCCTCAGGTTCTGGGTGATTTTGCAATTCTTGATAGAGTAACTGGAAAGAAGGTTGGGCTAGGATTACTAGTGGAATGGCTAGTCGACGCTGAGCCAGCGATGTTAGGGGATGGTATAATTCTGCAGAAGATTATTGGCATGTTATCCAAGGCGCATTCGCGCGGTGTTAAATTCTTAGACCCCCATTCTGGTAACTATCTCATTAACAAAAGGCAGGACCTATATCTGGTTGACGGCGATTCGATTCGAAAAACCGGTAGACTAACGATTCGGCAAAAGGCAAAAAATCTTGCGTTGGTCTTGGCTCAATTTCCTGGCCCATCTAGTGCGCTAATTTCTAGAGCCTGTCGGGTTTATGAGAATGCCGAAGGTAGTACTGACCTCGGACGTATATTTGAAAATAGAGTAACAAAGCTAGAGAGATCCGCAAGGAGGAAAATAACCCGTAGTTACTTGAAGAAAACATTAAGAGAGTCATCGCGATTTAGCAAATTATATCTACGTAACGGTAGCGCGCGGTTGTTAACTCTGCGTGATTACCCGCTGGATTTTTTTGAGGAGTTCAGTGCCGATCCAGAACTTATATTTTCGAAAGGAGAAGTGATTAAGGCAGGTGGAAGCAGCATTGTTTCGCGAGTCCAATTAGCTGACCAGTCATTAGTTATAAAGAAGTACAAAAATAAAACGCGCTGGAAAAAAATAAAAAGGCACATGCAAGTATACCCTAGATGGAGACGTGCCTGGTCATTTGGGCATCTTTTTGAAGCCATCGGCATCCCTGTCCCTCGAATGCTAGCCTTGTTGGAAGTAAAGAGCGGATGGGTTGGTTCCATCGCCTATTTAGTAATGCAAGATACTGGAATTGATAATCTTTTGGATGTAGCAGATGCTAATCGAGTATCGAGAGCGGATATTGAAGGGGTTGTAGGTTTACTAAGACTTATGCGGGATCATGGCTTCGTTCACGGGGACCTAAAGGCCACAAATATTATGGTGTCAGAGACAGCAGTTTTTTTGTTAGATCTCGACTCTGTTAAAATTAGTTCGGCAAACAAAAAAGACATACAAAGATTTCTTGGTAATTGGGAACATGAACATGAGCTTTCGGCGAAATTTCTTGAAGAGCTTCTTTCCGCGGGCTTACTCGTAAAAGATTAGAGGATACGCAATGGCCAAGCCCGATGTAATAGTCCTCCAGTTATGCCCAAATGATTCTCCGCCATTCCGAGAAATTTGTCTTTCCTACAAAGACTCCCTGACGTCTCTGGGATACTCTTGCATTACGGCGTTTTTTGAGAAACCTCATGGAGAAGCCCTTCCGGGGGCGATTTATCTGAATTCAGAGAGCAAGTCCAATAGAAACCTTGGAAATCTATTATTACAACGACTCTCCCCAAGACAAATCGCCTCTTGCAAAATAGGTCTTTGCCATAGATATCGATCATTGCAGGTAATAAAAAAATTGGGGCTAAAGCTCGAAAAAACGGTCTGTATCGCTCATGAGTTTTCAATGTTTCGAACGCTGAAACGAAGGATTAATTACTTATCATTCGATAAGGGAGTAATCTTTGGAGGAGTATCAAAGCCTTTGGTGAATGATCTTGAGCGATATATTGCAAACCCGGTTTTGTTACCTAATGCCCTTAACTCAGGCAATTTGACAGATTCAAGAATCTCATCTGATTTAGCCCGAACTTTTTTTGATTTAAAAGACGATCAGTTCAATGTAGGGGTAGTCGGCCGATTACATCAAAAAAAACAACCAGATCTGGCCTTAGAGGGCTTCCTAGAATTTGTTACTTCATTCCCCGAATCGACTTTGACTTTTGTGGGTGATGGAGATCTTTTGCGGCCCTTGAAACAGATCACCCGTGATCCTAGAGTACGGTTTTACGGTTTTGTAGCCAATATAACTCGTTATATTTCAGCGTTTGATGTTTTGTTGATCACTTCTAGCAATATTGAGGCTTTTAATATGGTGGCACTAGAGGCTATGGCGGCCGGAATTCGAGTTATCGCTGGCCCGGCTGAAGGGCCAGCGTTTGTTATGGGGAAAACAGCCATTTATTTTCAGGAATTTTCAGCCCCCTCAATATCAGAGGCGCTCACCTTCGCGTACCAGGAAGAAAAAGACGCTAGGTTAGCCGCAATAAGGATGGGTGAAATGCGAGCCAAATCCCATTTTTCTACCGAAGCATTAGCAGATCGTTTAGCATTAATTTTAGGGCCTATAGAGAGGAATAACGGTTTTTAAGGCCGGTTGGGGTAGTTTTGAACCTACGATGAACCCAAAGATATTGAGCTGGATTTTTTGTTATGGCATGTTGAATAGTTGCGTTAAATTTGGCTGCGTTGTCTACATCAACTTCTCCAGGCCAGTTGTCGAATGGCGCGCTAAATTCTAGCGACCAGCGTTTGTGCTGCCAATCCCTTGTGGCACTAAGGAAGAGCACCGAGCATTCTGTCAATTTAGCTAAAACAAAAGGGCTTTTAGCGGTTGCACTTGATATACCAAAGAAAGGTGCGAAGACAGAGTGCTTCACCCCAAAATCCTGATCAGCGGCGTACCAAACAGTCCGCCCCATCTTTAGTCGCTTAATAATAGTTCGAATATCTCCGCGTTCAATTAGGAGGTTGGGATCTTTATGGAAGTTCTTCCTGCCTCTCCGTTGGATGTACTCCCATCTAGGATTTTTATTCTTTCTGTAAACTACATCAATGTTAGTTTCGTTAGTGATGGGTTGAGAGAGAATATCCATCACGGAAAAATGTGCACCCAATACAAGCACTCCTTGGCCCTTTCTTTGCGCTTCTTGCAGGAGGTCCAGCCCTTTCAAAGTAAAACGACTACTGAAATTCTTTGCTGGATTAAGCCAAGTGAAAGCAGTTTCTATAGCGCTGGCGCCAAGGTTTTTAAAAATATCTTTAAGGAGCTGTTGTTTTTCTTTTGCGCTGTAGTGGGGGAAGCAGAGCTCCACATTTATTTTGGCAATGCGTCTTCGTCTTCGAGAAACTTTGTAGGCTATTACCCCTATCATAGGCCCAAGCGAAAAGACTGTTAGAATTGATAAACGACTTCCTAGCCAAGCAATGGCAATAATAGCCCAGGTGATAGATGCCGTTATGTGGGTTTTAGCCATATTTATTTCAAGCCTTTCCTTAAGTTTGTAAATCTAACACCTCGAATTGTAAAGGGGGAGGCGTGTGTTACCATCACCGAATTATGATTTTCCCCTCTACCCAAGACATGCACGTTATCGTGGTTGGCGATCTTATGTTGGATCGGTACTGGTTTGGATCTATCCAGCGGGTTTCACAAGAGGCGCCTGTTCCAGTTATTAATGTTGCTCGTGAGAAAGATTCTCCTGGAGGGGCCGCTAATGTTGCACTCAATATTGCTTCTTTAGGGGTGAAATGTACTTTAATTGGGATTGTCGGTTCGGACGAGAATGCGACCAAATTAAAAATTGCGCTCCGAAAAGCTGGAGTCATATCTGATTTGGTTGTCTGCGAGGATTATCCAACCACGGTTAAGCTGCGGGCTCTCAGTCACAATCAACAAGTTCTACGAGCGGATTTTGAGGCTCGTCACCATGATGAAGAAAGATTGAGCAGACGAGTGTTAGAAAAGGTCACACAAAACCTTTCAACGGCTAATGTTTTAATTATCCAAGATTACGACAAGGGAGCTATCTCTAGCCCTGGCGATATAATTTCTGTGGCGAAAGATGCTGGCGTTCCAGTAGTGGTTGATCCCAAGCAAAACCCCTTTTCCCGATATTCGGGAGCCGACATTATCAAGCCAAACGCTTATGAATTCGAGATGGCTACGGGCGGAAATTTATCCGATAAGGATTTCCTAGAAACGGCTAAAGAAATTTGCTTTCGAAATAAATTTGAATTTCTAGCGGTAACGCAAGGTGCAAAAGGGAGTGTGATAGTTAGCAAAAATGGAGAGTATCAGTATTTTGAGGCTCTACCAGTAGATGTTTTTGATGTCACAGGTGCTGGCGATACTACTGTAGCTATTTTAGCAATCGGAATTGCGGCTGGTTGGGAGGTTCCAGAAGCTATGGAGGCTGCTACGATAGCAGGAAGTTTAGTAGTCTCGAAAATTGGTACAGCTGTAGTGGATGAATTAGAGCTTGCGAATGCTTTTTTTGGAAAGATTGGGAAACGGAGAAGTTTGTTTAACAAGGATAGTTTAAAGAAAGTAGTAGAGTTGAGTCGTAAAGAGGGGAAAAAAATTGTATTTACCAATGGCTGCTTCGATATTATTCATGCAGGGCATGTGCGTTATCTAGAGGAAGCTCGTGCCCTTGGTGATTTGCTTATTGTGGCTTTAAACGATGATGAGTCGGTAGCTCGACTCAAAGGCCCTGAGCGACCCATTAATGTGCTAGAGCATAGAGCAGAGGTTTTATTTGGTCTTGAGGCCGTCGATTGTGTAGTAGGCTTTTCTGAAGATGGGCCTGAAGATCTTCTTCATTTAGTCCGTCCAGATATCTTAGTAAAGGGCGGTGATTACAAACCGGAGGACGTTGTTGGAGCGGAGATTGTAATGGAGGCTGGAGGCCAGGTCCGCATATTAGCTCTTATAGAAGGCCTTTCTACGAGTCAAATCGCTAAGAAACTCTCTTCGGAAAGCTTTGAGGGAAAGTGAAGGTATTAAGTTTGTGGTTGCGTGATGACTTCGAAGCAACTTGGTTGGGAAAGGATCCATTTACGGAGGTGCTGGCGCTTAAGGGCGTTACGGTTCGTCGAGTGGCGCAGAGACGGACCCTCCGTTTTGAAAAATTCGGGGTTGGTTTTTTTGCCAAAATACATAGTGGGCCAGGCTGGCCTGAAATTTTTAAAAACCTGATCGTTGGCAAACTACCAGTACTTGATGCTAGTAACGAATTCATTGCAGCTAGGAAACTAGTTGATTTAGGAATAAACACTTTAGTAGTTGCTGCTTTTGGTGTGAGAGGTAAAAATCCGGCTCGAAGACAATCTTTCATTGTGACGGATGAAATTGTAGATGCGATTTCTCTTGAGGATTTTTGCTCTG
>PAMO01000038.1 GCA_002707325.1 Gammaproteobacteria bacterium | reverse complement strand
TAGTTGCTAGTCTATTGGCGATATCTTTCTCCGCTTTCCAAGCCATGCTGGCACCAAAGGAATATCCAATTAAGATGATGTTTTCTGCTCCACAGTCGTCTTGCAGCCATCTCGCTACGCTAATCACATCCAGATATTCTTCTGTGCCGCTATGTGTACCATCACTTTTTCCGGTTCCACGAAAGTTAAATCGAATGGTATTTATACCAAGATTGATTGTAGCCTCTTCCACAATATCAAGGATAGTATCGTGCATCGATCCCCCGTACATCGGATGCGGATGGCACAATAGAGCAAATACACTTTTTCTATCTTTTGTATAGTTTAGAGTTCCCTCTAAGTTGCCAGTGGGCCCAGGAATACTTATATTCATTCAAATGATGTCGGTTAATGAAGCGGCAAAGTAACACCCTGGAATACTAAGTAGTAGTCAATTTTTAACATATGTTGTAGACGGCGGAGATTTATAAGGGAAACCTCAAAAAATATCAGTACTGGTAGAGGAGACACTTGGGAAGAGAAAACCCTCGCTATTAAGTTTGTTAAAAATTTGTGATGAGAGACGTTGGTGCATAACAGTTTTGAAGAGTACCTTTTTGATTTGCGGCAAACGGATATGGATTCTGACGTAGTTGCATTTTTTGATTTGGATCGGACACTAATTTCTGGTTATTCAATTACAGTAATTATGATAGAACTGATTCGTTCGGGTCAGATGACTGTCCGAGATTTCATTACCAATGCGGTAGGATTTTTAGGATATGGTCTGGGCACTCGAGATTACAATGAGCTTCTCGAAATTATACTATTAAGGATGCGGGGTAGGAAAGATATCGAGCTCATGGACATTGGTCGAAGAGCTTTTCATCGAAAATTAGAAGGAATGATCTACGAGCAAGCCCGCATCTTAGTGGATACACACAGGTCGCTTGGTCATAAGTTAGTTATGTTGACCTCCGCTACTAGGTATCAAGCTTTACCGATTGCGGAGGCCTTGTCCATTCCTGATATCAAGTGCACCGAGTTGGAAATCCAGAATGGTGTTTTAACAGGAAAGTATCTCCCATGTTTTGGGGTAGGTAAGTTAGACGCAGCGTCGATGTATCTAGAACAATACGATGAACGTCGGGTAAGTGGCCCACTTCTAGAGAAAACCTATTTTTATACTGATTCCGAAGATGATTTAGATTTACTTGAGTATTGTGAACACCCGGTCGCTACGAACCCTAAAGCATCACTGGCAGCAAAGGCGCGCAAACGAGGTTGGGCTCATATTGAGTTTGAACGAATACCTTGAGTTTGAACGAATACCGAATATAGCGGCTTGAACACTTCTATCGTATGCTTGGATTTTAAGGAATAATATTTTCAATGGGACTATTTTCTCAACTTGAGTAAGCCAATCTTGGAGCTTTAAATACGATGAAGATATTGCACAAATTTCTATTGAATTTAGAAGGAGAACAATAATGAGAGAAGCCTGGATTATAGATGCTGTTCGTTCACCTAGAGGCCGAGGCAAGCCAGGAGTTGGTAGTTTAAGTAATATCCATCCTCAGCGGTGCATGGCACAAGTGCTTAATGGTTTGCAGAAAAAGGTGGGGTTTGATCCTAAGGATATAGAGGATGTTGTAGCTGGGTGCGGGACAGGTAGCGGAGATCATGCCCATGATATCGCGCGAATGTCGGTGTTGGATGCTGGATGGCCTCTCACGACAACCGGTGTGACCTTGCATAGGTTCTGTGGAAGTGGCCAGCAAGCTGTGACATTTGCAGCCATGGGAGTCATATCTGGGCATCAAGAAGCGGTTATCGGTGGAGGAGTGGAGTTTATGTCTAGGTATGCTCCAATCCATGCTGCTGGATTTCATGCAAACAACGAACACTTAGCCGCTATACATCCGCAGGTGCCCCAGGGTATTTCGGCTGACCTTATTGCGACTATAGAGGGATTTTCTCGCGAAGATGTTGACGCGTATGCGGTGGAGAGCCAAGTCCGAGCTATGCGTTCTATAGAAGAAGGCAGATTCGCAGAAGCATTAGTCCCAATTTTTGACGATGAAGGAAAACTGGCACTAGACAGGGATGAGCATCCAAGACCAGGTACTACACTGGAAAGCCTTCAGGGCCTGAATCCATCTTTTGAGGCAATGGGCAGTCAACAAGTTGAAGGATGGCCTAAGTCCTTCAATGAAATGGCTAAGGAAAAATATCCAGAAGTCCAAGATTTAATGCATGTTCATCATGCTGGGAATTCTTCGGGTGTTGTGGATGGAGCGAGTGCTGTTTTAGTAACTAGTCCCGATTTTGCAAAAGCACATGGCCTTAAACCTAGGGCAAAAGTTCGCATGACGGCTACAGCAGGTACTGAGCCTTTGATAATGTTAACAGCACCAGCACCGGCGGCTAAACGTTGTTTAAATAAGGCTGGGATGACAAAAAATGATATTGATCTTTGGGAAATCAATGAGGCGTTTGCGTCCGTAGTTCTTAAATTTCTTAAGGATATGGATATTAGCCATGATGTGATGAATATTGATGGCGGAGCTATAGCACTTGGCCATCCTATCGGAGCCACTGGTGGAATGTTAATCGGTACAGCGGTGGATCAACTAGAGCGTGAAGATAAGGAGACTGCACTAGTTGCAATGTGTACAGGTGGAGGGATGGGAACAGCTACTGTCTTGGAGCGTATTTAGACGAAATCTGAGTTGCTGAGCCTAGGAGGGGGAAAGGAATGGCTTATCGCCAGCTATAGTTGTGCGGTGCATAACCCGCAGTTGGCCATCATATCCCCCTTGCGCTCTATGCATCAGGGATCTGTTATCCCACATTATTACCATATCCGCTTCCCACTTGTGGGTGTGGATGAATTTGGCTTGCGTGTAGTGTTTGTATAGCATGTCAAGTAAGGCTTTACTTTCGGTTTTTGATATTCCCTTAATCCGAATGGTATAGACTGGATTGATCCAAAGAGCTTTTCGACCTGATTCAGGATGAGTCCTAACTATAGGGTGTTCTTGCAAAGCATATGCCTCATCACTAGGCAGTATTTTCATGCTTCTCTGCCTCCCTCCAGAAGCTTCATACCCCTTGTGGCTATATGGCCTCTGAGCACTATGAACAGCTGTCAGGCCCTCGATCTTTTGTTGGACGCTTTGGTCGAGGGATTCAAATGCTCCGAAACCATCGGCGAATTGGGTATCTCCACCGGAATTAGGAATTATTTTTGACAGCAGTATTGTTCCTGATGGAGGTTCCTCCTGGAAGGACCAATCGGAGTGCCAAGATGAACCGAATGGTTGGGGTTTTTCATCCGGTTCTCTTCGAACCTCTATAATATGTTCATAACCAGCTATTGGTGAAACATAGGGATCGTTACCAAATTTACCAAAGTATCTGCTGAACAATTCAAGGTCCGATGGTGAGATGGGTTGATTAGGAAAAGATATGACCCGATGCTTAACCCATGCATTTCTTATCTCTCTTATTTGCTTATTAGAAAGACCCTTTGAAAGATCAATCCCTGTGATACTTGCCCCAAAATCATTGTTGTTAGGATTTATTGTTAATGACATTGTAAAAGCTCTATTTTTCGTTTTTAGCTTATATTCATATTTCTATGATTTAGCCCATAATCTATTATAGTGCCTGAAAAATTTGATTTCAGTCATGTTAACCTGCGTTTGATGCTGATTAAAAAAGAGGCTGCCAAAGTGGTATTAACTGAATTAGGAGCTCTAACGCAGCTTAGCCCAGGTCAGTAATATGAGTGGTTATACTACCAAAGAAGTTTCAGAACTGATTGGCCTACAGCCATATCAGATAAGGCATTATGTGCGGCGAAAATTGTTAAACCCTTCTGTTGGTGATCGCGGAGAGTTCCGTTTTAGTTTCCAAGATGTAGTCATATTAAGAAGTGCTAAGGGCCTGCTTGATGCGCAGGTCCCTGTTCGAAAGGCCTACCGAGTTTTGATAAAATTACAAGATCGGTTAGAGAGAATAAAATCACTTGCTTCTGTGCGAGTATTTGCTGATGGCGAGAGAATTGTTGTTCGAGATCGGGATTTAACTTGGGATGCGGAAACTGGCCAAGGCCAATTAGATTTTTCTGTATCTGAGTTGGCTGGTGATGTCGCGGATATTGCGAATAAACATTTGGTGTCTGCGCAAGTTAATGATGTTTTAGATAGCGAAGGTTGGTACAACTTGGGATTAGACTTAGAGGAAGTTGATTCCCTGAGGGCGCCGGAGGCCTACCACAAAGCTATTCAGCTTGACCCAAAAAATGCTGATGCCCATGTAAATTTGGGTAGGCTTATGCAACTTCAGGGAAACTTCAGGCTAGCAAAACAACATTATGAGCAGGCGCTGGAGTCGGCAGATGACCATCAACTTGCCTTTTATAATTTAGGAACTATTTATGACGAGTTGAATGAAGTAGAGAAGGCTGCTGAGTACTATGAGCTTGCATTAACTATACCTGATGCCCACTTTAATTTGTCTCGCATAAGCGAAATTAAGGGCGATGAAATATCGGCTGTTCGTCACATGCGGCTTTATCGTGAGTTATTAGAGAAGGAATAAACCATTTTTCGGTCAACTGGTCTTTTTCCTTACATACAAGACTAGTTCATGATCTATCAGGTCGTAGTCATGCTCGGCAGCAATTTTTAGTTGAAACGCCTCAATTTCTTCGCACGAAAACTCTATTATTTTTCCAGTATCCACATCGACCATATGATCATGATGTTCCCCGCCTGCAAGTTCATAGACTGAATGACCGTCATCAAAATTATGTCGAGCAACTATCCCAGCAGATTCGAATTGTGTTAAAACTCTATAAACAGTTGCGAGACCTACGGAATCGTCTGTTTCTAGCAGGTATTTGTAAACTTCCTCAGCACTCATATGCCTTGGCTCGGCCACTTCAAGTGCTTCAAGAACTTTTAATCTTGGTAAAGTTAGTTTAAGTCCAGCTCTTTTTATATCTGACCCTGGCATCTTGTCACCTCTGCTATAGATGGTGTGACGTTAACTGAAGGCAGTCCTTACGTCTAGTTATCTAAAAGATAAGGTATAATATCACTTAGATGATATTCGACTTCGGAGGTAAAAATGGCAGCCTTGGCAGGTAAAGTGGCGGTTGTAACAGGGGCTAGTCGGGGGGTTGGTAAAGGAATTGCAGAGGGATTGGCAGAGCAGGGAGCGATTGTTTATTTAACAGGTCGTAGCCAAAGTTTCTCGACCCCCCCCAAATCCCCATCAATCCAAGCTACGGCCGAAATAGTAAATGCACTGGGGGGGGTAGGAGTTCCTGTCCATGTAGACCACAATGATGACAGTATTGTCGAAAGATTATTTGCACAGATAGTCCAAGAGCAGGGGCGCATCGATATCTTGGTCAACAACGCTTATAAGATTCCTGATCCTCCAGTTTTTAGTGGTGGTTTTTGGGAGCATCCTGTTTCGGTTTGGGATGATCAATGTGGCGTGGGCTTGAGAGGTTATTATGTGGCATCTGTGTTTGCTGCGAAAACGATGGTCAAACAGGGTCATGGTTTGATTGTCAATATATCTTCTAGGGGTGGGCAGGAATATGTTTTCAGTGCATCTTATGGAGTGGGCAAAGCGGGAGTGGACCGCATGGCGAAGGATATGGCTATTGAATTGAAAGATCATGGGGTAGCAGCACTTTCTCTTAGGCCCTCTGCAGTGAAGACAGAATTTGTAATGGATGCCGTAAGACAAGGTAAAATGCAGATAGACCCGGACCGAGCAGAATCCCCGCGGTTTAGCGGACGATGTGTAGCTGCGTTAGCGCAAGATCCTCAGATACTTGAGAAGTCAGGTGGTAATTTTACAGTTAAATCTTTGGCGAAGGAGTACAAGTTTCTTGACCCAGATAGAGAATAAATTCAGTCTCTGGCGCGTTTGTAATTCAGGCTAGCAACTCTTGAATTTCGTTGTCCGAAATGCCGCAATCTTTAGCCGCTTGCTTTAGGGCTTCCCAGCTATTTTCATTTATAGGGATGCCTCTGATTTCCCGAGATGACAGAGTATTGATTTCCGGTTCGCCTGGAAGCATAACATTAGAGTTTTCTTGGGTTGGGGTAGCGGAATATAAATACTCGACCATGTTTTCTACTTCAGTTTGGAAGCTCTCGTTTTCATCAAAAATTGATGGATCAATTACGAACATCAGCATGTGATTGATAATGTTAAATCCGCCTTCTTCTTGAGATTTTTGTGCTGCGGTCCATTTCCCGGCTAGCCCACCGGCAAGTAATTCGCAGATTAATGCTAGGCCATATCCCTTATGATCGCCAAAAGGAAGCATAGAGCCCAAAGGTTCTTCGAACATTACGGAGGGATTCTGGGTCGGTTTGCCGAGATGATCAATTAGTGCACCTTCTGGGACTTCAGTATTCCCTTTCATATGCGCAACTCTAACTTTGCCATGAGCGATAGCGCTTGTTGCCATGTCCAATATTATATCGTTACCGTCTTTTCGCGGAATAACGCAGCAGAAGGGATTAGTACCTAGTCTGCTTTCTTTGCCCCCAAATGGAGCTACAAGTGGATCGTGTCCAACTACGTTAACAAAATGAATAGCTAGGTAACCTTCTTTCCCACAACGTTCAGCGTATGCGCCAATTCTTCCTAAGTGATGACAGTTTCTGATGCCCATGCATACGAGACCCGTTTCTCGTACTCGATTTATAGCTATATCTGTAGCTGCTCGTCCCGCTATTTGTCCCAGACCGCGATCCGCATCAAATAACATTATTGCACCTTTATCTAAAATCAATTTTCCTTTTGCATTCACGTTGCATTTTTTTCGAGTGATATTACTAACGTAAGTGGGCACCATCCCAACTCCATGGGAGTCGTGGCCTTTTAGATTTGCTAAAACTAAATGCTCAGCTACTTCGCGAGCGTCTGAATGATTGACTTTCAGCTCAACGAAGATCTTTGTTACCAAAGCCACTAATTTTGCAGATTCAATCAACATATCTCATTGCTCCGTTATTATAGCCACCTTCCTATCCCTTAGCTGTTTGTAGACGACATAATTTGTTCAGTAGGCGGTGATAATGATGGTATTGTAAAATCAAATAGGTACCGCAAGATATAAGTAAAGAAGGTTTAAGGAGTTTTTCGTTGTTTGAGATTGTAGTGTTAATAGTCGCATGCGTTATCATCATACAATTGTTGGTGGCACGGCTTTTTTTAAGTGGATCAGACCATAGTCAATATGACTCACCAGAACATCTTCCAGCTACGGCGCGGGAGGAACCGAGCCTAGAACATGGGCAGGTAGCTAAGCTAATTGGAGCTTGGAAGGACACTGGTGGAGCTAGTGGATCTAGGCCAAGAGGTCGAGGAAGGCTTCGACAAGTTAGAAATAGAATGGATCAGATGGCGGAAAATCTTGATTTCGAAGGTAAGATTTTTCCCGTAGACGTGAATGGGGTGGATTCTGAATGGGTAATTGCTCCTGGTTCTAAACCTAACAAGCGGATTTTGTACGTACATGGTGGTGGCTTTGTCGCTGGAAGTTCGAAAAGTCATCGCCCGATTACTTCAGAGTTAGCTAGACGGCTTGGTGCTTCGGTGCTCGCAATCAATTATCGGCTGATGCCGGAAAATACTCGTAAAGACAGCATAGAAGATTGCAGGACTGCTTATAAATGGATACTTAAAAATGGTCCCGATGGCGAATCGCCAGCCAAAGTAATGGTTATGGCAGGAGATTCGGCTGGAGGCAACCTGGTTCTTTCCACAGCAGCCTGGGCTCGGGATCAAGAAATCCAAAAGGCCGATATTGTGATCGCGTTGTCTCCAGTTACTGATGTATCTTGGTCAAGTCCTAGCATAAAAAGTAATAGAGCTAGTGACATCATGCTTGGTTCTTCGCTAGGCCAGATAGGAAGGATTCCTAGAAGTATATCGTTGTGGTTCGCTTGGATATTCAATCGTACCACTCCTAATAATCCTGAGGTTTCGCCTTTATTTGGTCGCCTTTCTGGATTGCCTCCGACACTTATTCATGCGAGCTCCTCAGAAATGCTTTTTGATGATTGTAAGCGTTATGTGAATAAGGCAAATGACAGCGGTAGTGAAGCTGTATTGGGAGTTTGGCCATTGATGATTCATGTATGGCATATCTTTGTAGGTAGTGTACCTGAGGCTAAAGAAGCATTTGATAACATTGAAGAATTTGTGAATTCTCATATTGCTGATTAGGTCCTCCGATGTAAGATGTGAAAAGTGAAAAGGGAGAAAAATATGCGTTACGTATCAGATATTCTGGAAGAAAAGTCAGAAGAACTAGTATGGATAGGTCCTCTAGAGTCAGTTTTTGATGCTCTTAAGTTAATGAATGAGAAAGATGTAGGGGCGGTATTGGTGCAGATAGAGGATTACTTGGTTGGAATTTTATCGGAGCGGGATTATATGCGAAATGTCATTTTGGATAGCCATTCAAGTAAGCAGACTAAAGTTTCAGAAGTGATGACTCGCGATGTGGTAACAGTAACTGGTGAAGATACTATACTTCACTGTATCGCGTTAACAAAGGAGCATAGAATTCGGCACTTACCGGTCGTTGAAGCAGGGAAAACTCTGGGCATGATATCGCTTAGAGATTTGTTTCTTGACGTCATTAACGAAAGGGTAGGTCCCACCGACTAATAATATTGCATTTGAAGGATTGTTACCTAGTAGAAGAGACGCTAGGAGTGTGTCGAGGGTATTTTTAGTCCTTGGTTGCTCAAAAACTGGGTGTTAAATAATCGCGATTGGTATTTGGATCCACTATCGCACAAAACCGTTACTATTACGTTTCCTGGGCCCATTTTATTTGCAACTGCAACTGCGGCGCACAAATTAATGCCTGTGCTAGAACCAAAAAACCACCCTTCGGTCTGCAATTCTTCGTAGACCATAGTCACCATCTCTTGATCTGTAATCTGAACGGCATCATCAATATTGGTATCAATTAGGTTATCGGTTACACGGCTGTTACCGATGCCTTCTGTTATAGATGGCCCCTTGCTCATAGTGGCTTCGCCAGTTTTAACCCAGTTATGGAGAGCGCTTCCCATTGGGTCGGCTAGTGTAATTTGGACACTATTTTTCTTTTCTTTCAGATATCGACTTACTCCAGCCAAGGTGCCACCAGTTCCTACAGAGCAAGTAAATGCATCAATTTTACCTTCCGTTTGTGCCCATATTTCTGGTCCTGTTGATTGATAATGTGCCAATCGATTAGCTATATTGTCAAACTGGTTTGCCCAAACACCGTTTTTCAAGGTTAGAGCAAACCTGCCAGCCTGCTTTTGGTAATTGTTATCGTCCGCATAGGGTACGGTAGGAACTTGTCGGACTTCAGCTCCGAGGCATTTTAGAATATCAACTTTTTCTGGGGATTGATTATCAGGCATATAAATTATGCATGAATATCCTCGAGCGTTACAAACGTGTGCTAACCCTATACCGGTGTTGCCAGCTGTGCCTTCAATGACAACCCCACCGGGCTCGAGTGTTCCTTGTTCTTCGTGATCCTTTATCATCCAAAGTGCCGCTCTATCTTTTACAGATCCACCAGGGTTCAGGAATTCGGCTTTTCCCAGAATTTCACATTGGGTGATCTCGCTCAACCTGTTCATGCGAATGAGCGGAGTATTGCCTATGGCTTCAGTGAATCCTTGAATTAATTCCATTTTTTTATCTGGCTCTATGGCCTTTGTTAGGATGGCCTGTTCTAGGGTATCAGGAGGTAGTTAAAAACTTGATGTCTTAGTATACGCAATTATGCCTATTATGTAGAAGAGTGGAAATGTTAGTTCTATAGCTGAAGTTTGATTTCCAGATTCTAGGTGATGGACATGGTAATCTGACGTGAACAATTATTGAGGGGAGTATATGTTTCCTGAGGGACTTAAGATTTTGCGGTTTTGGGTAGATACCGATACTTGTCTAGATCAACGTAGTTGTGTCATCGAGGCCCCAGATCTATTGGCAGACCATCAGGCCTCTGGTGGCCCATTAATTAAAGTGACGAACCTAGATAACAAGGATAAATATCACCAGATACTTAACGCGGCATGGGCATGCCCAGTATCTGCGATAAACGTAGAATTCAGCGATGGTAGTGTTGAGAGCGGAGCGGGAGACCGAATTAAAAGTCTTAGTGAGAGTCTTGGTTAGTCTGGGCGAGCGATAATCGCCCAATTAGAAATTGGTTTATGTTTTTTAGGAAGAATTATGAAAGAAGGAATCGAAGGATGGCATTCTGATCCTGTCCATTTAGGGTTGGATCCGCGGAAGGTCAACAAGTTAGTTGAGCGGGCTGCACAAGAAGTCGAAAGCGGTTTGTTGCCATCGGTTCAGATTGCGGTAGCTCGAAAAGGGAAATTAGCGATATTAGAATCTTTTGGGGAAGCATCTAGCGACTCGCTATTTACGGTCTTTTCTAGCACAAAGGCCATTATTAGTTCAGCTTTGTGGCTGCTCGTGCAAGAGCAGGAATTGAGTATTGAAAACAAAGTTTCTGCGATCATTCCTGAATTTGCGGCTAATGGGAAAGGAGATGTTTTAGTCCAGCATCTGTTAACCCATACAGCAGGGTTCCCAGCCGCGCCATTTTTCCCGTTAGATTGGCTTGATTCACGACGAAGGATAGAGCGCTTTGAAAGTTGGTATCTAAATTGGACCCCGGGATCAACCTATATGTACCATCCTTCCTCGTCCATGTGGGTTGTAGCAGAAATTATAGAGCGCTTGAGTGGAATGGATTTTCAGAAATTTGTCAAAGAGCGTATTTCTTTACCCCTTGGGTTACCCGATATGCATGTTGGAATGCCCGCATCAGAGGTAAGTAGAGTTCTACCAGTTATTCATGTTGGAGAAACGATTACCGATGAGGAGTATGCGGCTATGGGGCTTCCGGTTCCAGGGATTACGGAGGTAACTGAAGACGCGATTAATCTATTTAATACTGAGTCCTTTCAGGCTTTGGGTGTGCCGGGGGGTGGCGGAATTATGGGCGCTGGAGAATTAGCTATGTTCTACCAGGGTCTTTTGCATGGAGGCCTTAACGGCAATGAAATTTGGAATGCCAGCACGCTCCAGTCTGCCACGCAAATTCTGACCGGTAACCTTTTGGATCCTGATACCAAGCAGCTAGCGAATCGCGGTCTTGGGGTAGTAGTTGCAGGCGATGAATACCGAAATATGCGAGGTTTCGGTAAGACTAATTCAGCTCAGGCCTTTGGTCATAATGGCGTCGGCGGGCAAATAGCTTGGGCAGACCCTGAAAGCGGGATCTCATTTGCATACTGTACGAATGGAGTTGATAGAAACTGGTTGCGTCGCGGAAGGAGGGGGACCTCCATATCTAGCCTTGCAGCTTCGTGTTTAGCGGAGAGCTAAAGTGAATGATGAGTTGAATTCGCGACCCATCATTCACTTTGTGGATTTTCTACGCCCTTGTGCCCGTGAAGGTTGCGTTACCGAAGCTCCCTAATTTAACGTCACCGCTAATTTCATCTCCAGCTACAGTAGCTGTAAATTCCAGTGTCATTGCCATTGGGCTAGTAATATCTGCTTTCCAGCTTAAGTTATCGCCGTCTGCAGTGCCTTCTTGGAGTTCGATTTCTCCTTGAGGGCCTCCAAGTTTTCCAGTCAGGGTGTTCCCATCTATAGAAAGCTCTAGTGTCCCTTCTTGGGCTCCCATTGGGGTGTTCATTGTGGTTGTCCAGTTGCCATCAGCACTCATTTTCGGCCTCCATATAGGCTAGTGTTATATTGTT
>PAMO01000037.1 GCA_002707325.1 Gammaproteobacteria bacterium | reverse complement strand
GTATCTGCTAAATCCTCTTCATAGGTTTCCGCATTCATAGCCACCATGATGTCGACGCCCTCTCTCCTACCAAGATAACCAGATTCATTGGCGCGGACCTCAAACCAGGTTGGCAATCCCTGGATATTACTGGGAAAGATGTTCCTTGTTGCAACCGGAATTCCCATACGAAAAAGAGCCTTCGCGAACATACCATTAGCACTGGCAGACCCAGAGCCATTGACGTTGGCAAAACGGATAACAAAATCGTTAAAACTGATCTCTTTACTCACTTTTCATGCGATCCTAGTTGCGGGATATGCAATACTGATTTCTGCATATCCCAAGCATTGGTGGGACAACGCTCAGCACAAAGTCCACAATGAAGACAAACGTCTTCATCCTTAATCATTGCGCGACCCGTTTTCAAGTCCTCCGAGACATACAGATCTTGCTCCAAATTATTGGCTGGAGCCGTCAAAGAGAGGCGCAGCTCTCCTTCTTCCGCATTATCGACGAACGAAATGCAATCCATAGGGCATATATCGACACAAGCGTCACATTCAATACAGAGGTTCTCCGTGAAAACAGTTTGAACATCACAATTGAGACATCTCTGGGCTTCGCGGAGACCCATGTCCTGATCGAAACCCAGCTCGACCTCCATTTTTATATCAGACAAAGCAACAACCTTATCGGCATGCGGAACTAAATAACGCTTTGCAGGATCATGCTCAGCATCATAGCTCCACTCATGCATTCCCATCTTCTGGCTAATCAGATTAAGACCCTCCGGTGGCCGATCTGCTTTTAAATCCTTACCTTCGCATAGAAGATCAATCGATATAGCCGCTTTGTGGGCGTGCGCCGAGGCCCAAATAATATTTTCCGGTCCTAATGCTGAATCACCACCAAAAAATACTTTAGGATGGGTTGACTGCAAGGTTTCTTCATCCAAGATAGGACAGTCCCATTTATCGAACTCAATACCTATATCTTTTTCGATCCATGGACAATGATTTTCCTGTCCAATAGCCATGAGAATGTGATCTGCCTCGACAAACACATCAGGCTCTCCTGTGCTTTCGTATACTAGTCGACCGTTGTCATCAGTCTTAGGCTCAACACATTCGAAAACTACGCCTTTCAACTTACCATTTTCGTGAACAAACTCTTTAGGCGGCCTATTGTTTAGAATTGGGATATCCTCAGCCATAGCATCTTCCTTTTCCCACTCCGATGCTTTCATAACCTCAAATGCCGATCTTACTATCACTGATACTGACTCAGCTCCGAGGCGAGTCGCTGTTCGACAACAATCCATCGCCGTATTTCCGCCACCAAGTACAATAACTTTTCCAGATATAGCAGTGGTATGCCCAAAAGCCACACTGGCTAGCCAATCTATCCCAATAGAGATGCTGTCTGCACATTCGGTTCGGCCTGGCAAATCTAAGTCTCGTCCCCTAGGCGCCCCAGTACCAACAAAGTAAGCATCAAAATTTTGATCCAACATGGATTTCATAGATGTTACTTCATACCCAAAATGAGTCTCTACGCCCATATCTAAGATCAAATTAACTTCCTCATCTAAAACATGCTCCGGCAGTCGAAATGCAGGAATCTGTGTCCGCATCATCCCTCCACCGTAAGAATCCTTCTCGAAGAGGTGCACCTCGTAACCCTGGGGCAGCAGATCACGAGCCACGGCAAGAGAAGCTGGACCTCCACCCAAAAGCGCCACCCTTTTTCCATTCTTTTTCTCAGGGACTTGAGGCAGATATTGCCCAATGTCACCTTTATTATCAGCAGCTACTCTTTTTAGTCTGCAAATTGCAACCGGCTTTTCTTCAGTTCTAACCCTTCGACATGCGGGCTCACACGGCCTATCACAGGTTCGCCCCAATATTCCCGGAAATACATTGGAGTCCCAATTTAGCATATATGCTTCAGTATAACGTTGCTCAGCAATCAACCTAATATACTCAGGCACGGGTGTATGAGCGGGACAAGCCCACTGGCAGTCCACTACCTTATGGAAATAACTAGGATTAAAAATGTTGGTGGCTTTCATCGGCATATCTGTCATATGCAGCTGGGCTTTTACCGGCTTCTTCAGTGCTCCAATATAGAGTTACAGGACCAACCAAAAAACGGCGCAACTTTACCGCGAATTAAGCCTTCTTACCACCCACAATAGACCTATATCGCATTTTTTTTTAAAAAAAGGCCTCTTAGGCTTTTTTTAAGGCTTCAGTAGACTACGATACCCCCTATGATCCAGCATTCTCCTCACAATCCCCCCGCGGCACCCAAACCTGGAAATCTAGCCAAATGGCATGGCTTATATGAAGGATCAGCCTATCTGGCAGCTATAAAAGCGGCGGTTGCCCATGAAAGCCCTACTATAGTCATAGCAAACAACGCTGAGGATGCTTTAAACTGGTTTAACGGTTTGTCCTTTTTTGCCGAGCAAGAAGGTAACTCAATCGATATTCTTAGGTTTCCAGAGTGGGAAACACTTCCGTACGACGGATTTTCACCTCAAAATGATATCGTCTCGGAACGTCTGGCAACATTAAGGAAACTCTCTAATGCTGAGAAATTCATTTTAATAATTTCGCTGCAAACATTAATCCAAAAAATACCACCGCCAAAATATATTCAGTCATACAGCCTACAGCTCTGCAAAGGACAGAAACTCAACATAACAGATTGGGCGCTTGATCTTGCATCCTATGGCTATATGCCAACGGACGTAGTTCGAAATCGAGGTGAATATGCGACGCGAGGATCGTTAATAGACATATTTCCGATGGGTGCGGACACACCAATAAGAATTGACCTCCTGGAAGATCAAATTGACTCTCTCAGAACCTTCGATCCTGAAACACAGAGGACTATAACTCTTGTCGATAAGACTGATTTCTTGCCTGCAAAGGAATTCCCATTCAACGACGAAGCAATTTCAAGGTTCCAAGAAGCTTGGCACCTAAATTTTGATGTTGATGTAAGAAATTGCGCTATTTATCAAGATGTAAGTAACGGCATCCTAGCAAATGGAGTCGAATATTATCTGCCATTCTTCTTTGACGAACTCTCAACAATTTTCGATTACATGCCTACTAGCAACCTCGTTATATCTCAAGATGGTTTACCGCAAGAAGTAACATCTTATATAGAAGGTTTCACAGAAAGATATGAAAGTCTGCGACATGATGTAACAAGACCCATACTGCCTCCAGATACACTACTTATCTTAGGTAATGAACTCACCAAAAAATTGAATCTTTTCAGTCAAATTATTCTAAGCGATCAAACAAATACAGAAGACAAGGTAAATTTTAAATCTAATCAAATACCAAAAATCGAGGCGAATCCCAAACTAAAAGAACCTGGTTCAGCTTTGAAAATCTTTGTGGATAGCCTAGATGTTCCATGCCTCTTCGTCGTAAATACAGCAGGTAGACGAGAAATGGTTCAAGAGTTTTTACATAGAACAGGCATCAAAGCTAGAGAACTAAAAGACTCAGACCTCTCCCGACTCGACAAATCACAATGTGGCATTTACATATCAACTCTAGATAGGGGTATTTGGACTGACCAACTCTGCATAATCACGGAGACTCAAATCTTTGATATCCCAAGCAGACAAAGAAAGCCTAAAGGCAGATTATTCGATCCAGAACTGATTATAAGAAACTTAACAGAGTTAAAAACCGGAGATCCAGTTGTTCACATAGAACATGGAATTGGAAGATATAAAGGATTATCCACTCTAAGCATTGACGGAAATACGAACGAGTTTTTGTCCATAGAATACGAAGAAGAAGCCATTCTATATGTACCCGTAACTTCACTACACTTAGTTACTCGTTATTCCAGCAATGATCTAAAGACAGTATCTTTAAGTAGGCTAGGATCAGAATCATGGAAAAAAACTAGAGAGAAAGCTGCAAAAAAGATATATGACGTAGCCGCTGAACTATTGGATGTCCAAGCACAACGAGAACAAAATATTGGCCATCAATTCCCCGCCCCCGATCAGCAGTATTGGCAATTCGTCCAACAGTTTTCTTTTGAGGTTACTGATGACCAACAGACCGCGATAGATGCTGTAATTGAAGATTTAACCTCCTCCAAATCAATTGATCGCCTGGTTTGTGGAGATGTGGGATTCGGAAAAACCGAAGTGGCAATGCGCGCCTCTTTCATAGCGGCTAACTCTGGAGCACAGGTGATTGTTCTCGCACCGACAACACTGCTGGCACAACAGCATCTAGACACTTGGACGACGCGTTTCGCTGATTGGCCCATCAGAATAGAAATGCTGTCACGATTACGCTCAGATACCCAAATAAACAGCATCTTGGATCACCTCAAAAACGGGAAAATAGACATAGTTATCGGTACCCACAAATTACTAACGGACAGGCTAGAAATGCCGAATCTGGGATTGGTAGTAGTCGATGAAGAACACCGCTTTGGTGTCCGCCAAAAGGAAAAGCTGAAAAAAATAAGAGCTAATGTAGACTTTCTAACCCTTACCGCTACACCAATTCCAAGAACTCTTAATATGGCCATCAATAGCATGAGAGATCTCTCAATAATTGCTACGGCGCCGAATAAGCGCGTTCCCATCCTGACATTTCTCTATCACCAACGAGATCATATTATTAAGGAAGCCATAAAAAGAGAAATTCTTCGAGGCGGCCAGGTTTTCTATCTTCACAACGAAGTAAGAACGATCAATCAGGCCTCGCAATATGTAAAGGATCTGGTGCCTGAAGCTAAAATCGGTATTGCCCATGGGAAAATGGCCAAAGGTGACATGGAACAGGTGATGAATACATTCTACCATCGTCAAATAAATGTACTTGTTTGCACAACAATTATTGAAAATGGTATTGATGTCCCCAACGCTAATACTATTATTATTCAACGAGCTGACAAATTTGGGCTTAGTCAGCTACATCAGCTCCGAGGTAGAGTAGGCAGATCAACGCGGCAAGCATATGCATATCTCCTAATTCCCGACCGCAGAGCAATATCAGCTGATGCCCTGAAGCGACTTGAGGCTATAGAATCCTCTGGTGATTTAGGAATGGGATTCACTCTTGCCACTCATGATCTTGAAATTCGTGGTGCTGGCGAGCTGCTAGGAGAGGATCAGTCGGGACAAATCGAGTCCTTGGGTTTCTCCCTCTATATGCAATTGCTAGAACGTACAATAGCCTCCCTAAGAAAACCGGGTATTAAAGGACTTATAGGTCCCATAGAGCCATCTTCCGAAGAAATAAATCTTCATTCCTCTACTTTAATACCCGAAACATATTTGCCCGATGTCCACGAAAGGTTAATTCTCTATAAGCGTATAGCAGGGGCTAGTACAACCACTGAGATTGAGGAACTAAAAGTAGAAATAATAGACCGGTTTGGAAAGCTACCTGATGAAACAAGGGCTCTTTTAGCTATTACTGAACTTAAAAATATAGCCCAAAAAATCGGCATTTCTAAGATTGATATCGGATCTAAAGGGGGCAGAATTCAATTCTCCGAGAAAACATCTGCGAATCCAGAAAGAATTATCGAATTAATTAGCCAAGAACCTGATAGCTATCAATTTCAGAGCCCATCTTTACTAAGATTACGTAAAACTAGGGCAACATTTCAAGAACGATTAGAATTAGCTACGCATATTATCCAATATGTAAGCCCAACAGAAAAAGTTTTAGAATAAAACTATGAATAAGACCTCAATCTACCTGCTAGTGCTTACATGCTTGTTCGCAACATCTACAGGCTGGACTCAGCAAATTGAGGATCATTTTCACGACAGATGGTACGTCACCGAGGTTATTGTGTTCACCCAGGACGCAAATGCCGAAACTGCTATTAACGAACAATTATTCATAAATAACGCAGATCCTTTCCCCTTCAATATTATTTCCTACCAATCGGATTTCGAAACCCTTTTACCCCTCTACACCGCTGACCAACATCGGCGGATCTCAGCCAGGATAGGATACTGTGATCTCAATTCCACCCCAGCTCTATTTAGAAAATCAGTTAGTAATAAAGATAGTAATGACAGCATCCATATCGAGCAGTCGGGACAAAATCGAGTTGATATCGAACTGATGGAAAATTCATCTAGGGAAACTTCTACCGAGAACCTAAACAAAACACCTATTATTCTTTGGCATGATGAGATTGATCCGCCCCAGATAAACCCTCAGATAAGGCTTATAGGAGCAAGCTTTTCAGCGCCAAAGATTGAACCGTACCTTGAGGCAAATATAACAATGGCGTTCTTAGATAAGGTTGCTGAATTTGAGAATAATTTGCAAAAGCAAAACTTTCTGCCAAGTCAAGATCCCGCACTAAAGATGAAAAGCTACGCTAATCGTCTAAAAAGATTAAACGCTAGCAAAATACTGGTTCACAAACGGTGGACCCAGCTGGTTCCAGAACGAACAAATCCCCAGCCCATCTACATACAAGCCGGAAAGTTTCTTAAAAACTCCTATGAGCTTGAAGGGACAATTAGTTTGTCCGCAAGAAGGTTCCTTCACTTTGAAGCGAATCTTATCTATCAAGATCCTAAGCAAAGACCAGATCTAAACGCTATCGACTCAGAAGGTTTCGATTTGGCGGTGTCCCCACACATGTTAATGTCAGAAACAAGACGTATGCGAAGCAGTGAAACCCATTACCTTGATCATCCAAAATTTGGGGTAATAGTAAGAGTCGATCCAATTGATTTTTCTGAAGAGCTAGTTTCCCTCTTCCAAGATCTTCAAGAAAGCCAGCAATAATCTCTCGATTTTTGCCATCCCAAGATTTGAAATCTTCTGTATGTCTCCAATATCTACTCCTTTACCTTTCCCAGCAGCCGGATTTACTACCAAACAAACACTAGCGTAATCTATCCCCAACTCTTTGGCTAAAATAGCTTCCGGCATACCGGTCATCCCTACAATAGTGCAGCCATCTCTCTCCATACGCAGTATCTCAGCGGGAGTCTCAAAACGAGGGCCTTGTGTGCAGCCGTAGACACCCCCATTTTTTATTGGAATACCACAGTTATTAGAAGCAACTAAGATTTTCCGTCGCGTAGAAGCCGCATATGGCATATCGAACGCGGTGTGCTTTAAGTCTTTCTCATCGCAAAAAGTGTGCTCTCTCCCCCATGTATAATCTATCAGCTGATCAGGAACAATTAATTCACCCTCTGTTGCATCTTGAGCGATTCCCCCAACGGTATTAATAGCAATTATCTCTCGCACATGGAGGTCATTTAAGCACGAGATATTAGCTCTATAATTAATTTTATGCGGAACAATGTTGTGCCCATTGCCATGACGGTACATCAAGTATGCGCTAGACATAGCAGTTTCCAATTTGACAGGGACATCCGAAGGAGAACCAAACTCGCTACTAATTAGCTTCCGCTGCGATCTATCGAGAGGCTTTCCTACTAGATCAATCCTCCCCGATCCTATAATGAAAGCTACGGAAACCATATTAGCCAACGAATCCTTCAGGCAATGCGAAAACTTCTGGGAGGTTACGCCAATAGCCTCGATAATCCATTCCGCACCCAAAAAGAAAACGGTCTGTTGCATGCAAAGCCATAAAGTCAACGTGAGCATCCTTTACTTTCGATGTCTCCTTACTGATTAGTACAGACGAACTAACCACTGACGCTCCTTCTGACCAAGCCCAATCAACCAGACTTTTCATAGTAACTCCTTTATCGAAAACATCATCTACGAGGACCACATGTCTGTCCTCTAGACTAACATCTGGCTTTGCTAACCATGTTAACTCACTATTTCCTATAGTTTTTTCGCCATATCTTCCGACATGAACATAGGAAACCTCCAACGGAATATTCAGCCTTTCAATTAATCGCGAGAAATAGAAAAAACCACCCTGTAAGACGCAAATAAAAAGGGGGTTCTCATCATACAAATGAGCGGCCATACGCATAGCAACCTGATCTATGGCAAAGGTAACTTCACGTCGAGAAAAAACGAGATCGGCTACATCATGTGCTTTTATAATGTGGCCTGGAGCATCTGAACTAGCTCTGCTATCGCTAGTTAAGCGGGTCATTAAGCGCTTCCTCGACATGAATAGTTTGGGTGGGGAAAGCTACTTCCGCATTATGAGATGCTATGATATCTGAGACTTTGAATAAAATATCTTGCTTGATTTCATGATATTCCTCCCAAATAGTTGTTCGGGTAAATGTATAAATAAAGAAATCTAGCGACGATGGCCCAAACTCAACAAAATTAACCATCAACGTTCTACCGCTATCAATATCAGAATGAGTACGTAGCATCTTTTCGACGTCAGACACAATGGCTTTCAAGGCCGCAATATCAGCATAACGCACCCCAACAGTTTCATATATTCTGCGATTTCTCATCCGTGAAGGGTTTTCTACGGATAGGCTATTAAATATCGCATTCGGCACATACAAGGGTCTTTCATCGAAAGTTCTTATTCGGGTCTGCCTCCATCCAATTTCCTCAACAGTGCCTTCTATATCTCTATCAGGAGAGCGTATCCAGTCTCCAACTGAGAAAGGACGATCTAAAAAGATCATGAGCGCCCCAAAAAAGTTTGCTAGCAAGTCTCGCGCAGCAAAACCCACTGCTATTCCTCCTATGCCCCCAAAGGCTAATACTCCAGAAACACTAAATCCTAATCCTTGCAAAACCATCAATACCGCGGTGATACTGACCGCAACACGAAGAAGTTTACCCACAGCAAATGCTGTTGTTTGATCCACAGGAGCTTCTGTGTAATTGGTATCACCAACATGATTCTCCAAAAACTTAATAAACCGGACCGCGAACCATGCAAGGAGCCAAATTACTGATACCTCTCTAAGATCATCAACATACTTAAAAATATCAGCGGGAGAATTCCCGCCAACCACTTGAGCGGCCCACAAAACTCCCAGGATCCATATTCCATAAGCAATAGGCTTTCGACTCGACTCTAGAAAAGCATCATCGTATAGGTTCTTCGTCAGTTCAAAACGCTTTTCCAGACGCTTGAACATGATACGAGCAACGAGATGCAATAAAGCGGCGCCAAAAACTATTATAAATGCTTCTAAAACCCAAGTATTTAGCAAAAGATCCTCCTATACCGTATAGCCATAGTATTTAAACCATTTTTATTGTTAAGAGCTACTCTTCCACTTTAGCGATATATCTGCCCTGGTTCCATCTATCAAATCAGCCCTATTTAAACTTGTCTTAATATGACAATACTGTATACAATAACAGTCTACTGTATATCTAACCATGATTAGGAGTATCGATGGACGCGCTGACCAACCGACAAGCACAAGTGCTAGATCTAATAAAGAAACATATCCAGGATACTGGATACCCTCCAACAAGGGCAGATATAGCTTCTGAATTAGGATTTCGATCGGCTAACGCATCAGAGGAACATCTAAAAGCACTGGCGAGAAAAGGGGCAATTGAAATCATCCCGGGAACATCAAGGGGTATACGGTTACCCGAGGAATCCGGCCTGCCAATAATAGGCCGAGTAGCAGCAGGAAACCCCATACTTGCCGCGGAAAACATAGAGGAGCGTGTGGATGTAGCATCAGGTCTATTTCAACCAAGAGCCGATTTTCTCCTGAGAGTAAGAGGCGATAGCATGAGCGAAATTGGGATCATGGATGGAGACCTAATAGCGGTGCATAAAAGCCAAGAAGCGGCAAGTGGACAGATCGTTGTTGCACGCATCGATGATGAAGTAACCATTAAAAGATTTCAGCGCAGCAGAAATAGAAGCAAGATCACCCTATTACCGGAAAACAAGAATTACCAACCTATAGAAATAGATTTATCGAAGGAAGATTTCCATATAGAAGGACTTTACGTAGGCCTTCTAAGAAAACACTAAGAAATCAATGGACAACGGGTACAACATCATCCAAATGCTTCTTGGAACTTCCCTCAACATATTGGGTAGCTGCATCTAGCATCACTTCTGCGACTCCCATCAAGTCTGATCCCAACATATCTTTTACTTCTTCAGAAAAACTAATTTTTAGTAGAGCCCTTTCCTGGTCGCTAGAGTCTCTTAATACAACGTCTCCATTACTTAACTGCACAATCTCTAAAATCGTACTCATCTGTACTCCATTTGAAAATTCTGATCAATTTAACGCTGTGACCGATAATTAATCGAAACATCTAAAATTATTTCCGACTTTTACGGGCCCGCTTCTTTCGCGTTTTAGGCTTATTTTCTTCAATCCACTTCCCATCTCGATACGATGCTTTCCAGCCGGAAGGCTTACCTTCTACCTCAGATTGAACATACTGCTCTTTAAGCTTTCTACTATAACGAATAACTGCAGGACGACCTTCTGAATCCTTTTCTGGCGCTCCTAACAAATACTTAAATTTTGCATCTAACTCATTACCATGGACTTTGATTTCTGCAACTAACGGAGCTCTAGTCTCGCGGTTTCGCGGAAACTGACTAGCCGCCAAAAATAAACCGCTTGCTCCATCTCGAAGAAGGTAATGATCATCTACTTTCTGACATCTCAATTCAGGCATTGGAATTGGGTCGGCTTTTGGAGGAGCGGGCTCACCATTTCGAAGTAGTTTGCGGGTATTGTTACACTCATCATTACTACAACCGAAGTACTTCCCAAAACGCCCTGTCTTAAGCTCCATATCAGATGCGCATTTGTCGCACTCTATTACAGGCCCGTCATAACCTTTAATACGAAACTCACCTAATTCTATCGAAGACCCATCACAATCAGGATTGTTTCCGCAAATGTGGAATTTTCTATTTTCATCGACTAAATAGCCGGTCATTGGCGTAGAGCACTTCTCACATTTGCGCTTACTACGAAGTAACTTGGATTCACCTTCTTCATCCTTATCAACATCCACCACTTCGTCACCTGGAATAAGATTAACAGTATATTTACAACGTTCTTTCGGAGCCAAGCTATAACCCGAACAACCGAGAAATACCCCGGTACTTCCAGTTCTTACCTGAAGAAAACGACCACACGAAGGACAGTCAATATTAGTGTCGGTTGGCTCATTAGGACGCATCCCGGCCTTACTCCCGGACGCAATGGTTAATTTGCTACTAAAATCCGCATAAAAACTATCTAGAACTTCCCGCCATCCAGCATTTCCCTCAGCTATGCTATCTAGCTTTTCCTCCATCTCCGCGGTAAAACTATAATCCATCAAATCTTCAAATTTTTCCCTCAACCGATCAGTTACCAATTCCCCAATCTTCTCGGCATAAAACCGCTTATTCTTCAGACTCACATATCCACGCTCTTGTATAGTAGAAATTATAGAGGCGTAAGTTGATGGCCTCCCTATCCCTTTTTTCTCAAGCTCCCTGACTAAACTAGCCTCTCCAAATCTTGGGGGTGGTTTAGTAAAATGCTGAATACCCTCGGCTTTTACTAATTTAAGAACATCACTAATTTGATAATCAGGAATAACAGCTTGTTCATCTTTAGAAGACAATGGCGGCAAAACTAGTGTATATCCATCAAATTGCATAACACGACCTCGCACTCTCAGCTCAAGATCACCTGATACAACAATCACATTAGTAGATAAGTACTCTGCAGGAACCATTTGACAAGCAATAAACTGGCGCCAAATCAACTGGTATAAACGCCTGCCATCTTCATCTATTCCGGATAAAGTACCCTCGTCTACCATTACATTGGTTGGCCGAATTGCTTCGTGAGCCTCTTGCGCTCCCTCTTTACTGGTATAAACATTAGCAGCATCAGGTAAATATTTATCGCCGAACTGTCCCAGTATATATTCCCTGCAAAATCCTATCGATTCATCGCTCAAATTGGTTGAGTCAGTTCGCATATAGGTAATGTAGCCACCCTCATAGAGACGCTGAGCCAATGTCATAGTTTTCTTGACGCTATATCCCAAACGAGTACTAGCAGCTTGCTGTAAAGTAGAGGTGATAAACGGCGCATTGGGGCGAGCTTGAGTAGGCTTGTCCTCTCTACTTCGCACGACGAACTCACCAGAATGTATTCTCTCTAGAACACTATCTGCTTCCCTTTTACTGCCAGGTCGAAATCGTTTCTCTTTATCTCTAACAACCAAGAACTGAGCTACCTCTAGGGACTCGTTTTTCTGCAAATCTACTTGTATTTCCCAGAACTCCTCTGGAATGAAGGATATTATTGCTCGCTCCTTTTCAACAACAAGGCGAACAGCAACCGATTGAACACGACCGGCCGACAACCCCCTCGCTATTTTCGACCAAAGTAACGGAGACAACTCAAAACCCACGACGCGATCCAAAAACCTTCTAGCTTGCTGAGCGTATACCTGATCCATATCAAGTTGTGAGGGGGCATCAAATGCTTCCTCAATTGCCTTCCTAGTTATTTCGTTGAATACCACCCTATGAAATCTGTCCGAGTTACCACCAATAGCCTCACGCAAATGCCATGCAATTGCTTCCCCTTCACGATCTAAATCTGTAGCTAAATAAATAGCATCCACTTTGCTCGCTATCCGAACAAGCTCATCTACAATCTTTTCCTTACCCGGTAATACTTGATAATCAGCCTGCCAGGCATCATCGGGATCTATTCCCATTCTCTTAACCAGTTGCCGCCGGGCACGTTCTTTTTTATAAATTGCCCGTTTCTCCGGCGACAGCTTTCTTGTTTTAGCTGCCTCCGCCGCACGTGCTTTGGGATCAGGGCTAACCCCAGATACAGGCAGGTCCCGAATGTGTCCAACACTCGACTTAACGATATAATCCTCGCCCAAATATCGATTGATAGTTTTCGCTTTAGCCGGTGACTCAACAATTACTAGAGATCGTGCCATATTTTTCAATACTACTTTCCTTCGCGTCGTTATAAGCGTTGCGTCGAACGACTGTCAAGAATCGATTTACAAAAATTTATGAATTTATATTATTAATCTGGAATCAATTTCACGCAGAAGTTGTGCTAATTGGGCTACAGTGTCGCTAGTCGCAGCAGGTCCCTCCAACCAGTAAAGACTAATAATATTCATATCCAGTTCTATAGCTAAAATATCATTTGGAAGCCGCGGCAAAATATTATTAAGCACCGATAATAAATCGAAATGCTCTTTGCTACTCTCTATCTCAGGATCATCAATCCAGATAACCTCTCCTGAAGCTTCCTCTAAATCTGAGATTGTCCGTCTCAACCTTTGCCTGCGCATTTTGAGACCGGAGGCCGCGTGGAGAGAGTAGGTCATGCACTCAATAATAGGCTGCCGAGAAACTCCACTAGCTGAAACGCGTTCTAAAGCCGATGGGTCGAGTTTTCTAAGACTTCCCACCTGAACCGTCAAACCTTCTTTCCGAGCAGCTTCACGAAGTAATGTTAACCGTCGCTCCTTCTTACTAGGCCACAACCAAAAGACTGGACCAAATCCTATTGCTAACACCAAAAAAATTAATAGCCAATCCAATGAATTACAATCCTTGAGCCATGCTAAAATTATGTGTATCGTCGCTTGAAACGCTATGTTGAAGCAATATGCCAAGATATCAACGAATAATGCTAGCGGTGGACCTCACCGAAGAATCAAATATAGTTGCTGAGACAGCCGCTAATCTCGCGAAGGCTTTCGATGCTGAATTACATATCGTGCATGTGATTGAACCAATCAGCCTGGCATATGGAGGCGATATGCCAATGGATTTATCAACGGTCCAAGAGCAAATTCAAGAACAAGCGAAAACGCATTTAGCGCTATTTGCTAATAGATTAGGAATTTCCCAGGGCCGACAACACCTTATTTTTGGGCGTCCTGAAAGCGAAATACATCAAGTTGCAGAAAAACAAAATGCTGATGTGATTGTAGTAGGTAGCCACGGAAAACATGGCTTGGCACTGCTTCTTGGCTCAACTGCTAATGGCGTATTGCACGGCGCAAATAGAGATGTCTTGGCTGTGCGGGTAGGAGAGTTAACTGACACTTAGAGCCCGCTCTATATCGCATGCTCCAAAGGGCCATCGCAATTCCTGATATTCCGTAGAATACTCTATTGATAATACTGGTATATATTGCCCGTACTTCGCTATGAGATATTCGTCATACGAAATATCTACAACCTCTAGAGAAACCTATCTTGAAACAGAAATAGTTAAAACGAGCTCCAAAGCGGACTCGCATAACTCGCAGTACTCCGTAGAATATAGCTTTAGATGAAACTTTTTATCCATTATGTAAACCACTAAAGGCCTTTTTTTGGACTATCCGAAATCACATGGGACAAAACGATTGGCGGATCCCATCACCGCTAAAAATTATCCGCTTCCCTGCGAAACAAAACCAACTTGGCACCAATATGACGATACCATTGTGGCAAACATAAGTCTCGAACACCTAGGTGCGGGTAGTATCGTAGTTCCTAGCTGTTCAATGATAGAGCCTAATCTGGCCTATAAGATTAGTCTTTTTGATTCTGGAGATCGATGGGAGCTCCCAAGCATACCAATTCAAAAAGACATTCCTGAAAAAGCACATGGGGATGAACGTGTTTCCACTCATGTGGACTGCTTCCACATACACAAGACGCTTCACTCCCCCGTATTAGAATATAGGATCAATATGTCGGAAAAGCCTAAGACATATTTAATAAGTTGTTCCTGGCGACCATTGGTCCTAGATCCACAAAAAATCACAAAACCCCACACCAACGTATTGTGTCAGCAACCTCCAGCAATTAGTCAACATCAGGATGGCGGAGAGATAGGACCAAGAATCTGCTCCCCAACATCCCTTTGTATGGTTCTCCAAAGCTATGGCAAAAATATCGATCTGCTTAGCATCTCTGCCGACTGTTATGATCCTGTAACAGAGCTCTATGGCATCTGGCCCAAAGCAATACATACGGCCGGGAAAAATGGTCATTTGGGTTCAATCGAAACCTTTATTGATTGGCGAAAAGCAATAATACTCGTAGAAGCTGTATACCCCATAATTACAAGTATCCGCTTTAAGTCTGGAGAGCTGCAAGGAACACCAATGAAATCTTCCGCTGGTCATTTGATCGTGGTACATGGCATATCCGAAAGTAAAATCAAGGTACATGACCCCGGTGCCAGTGATAAGAGCGAAGTTAATCGTACATATTCAGCGGCAGAATTCTCACAAGCATGGCTTTCTTATCGTGGCGTAGCTTACGTTGTCTTACCATGATGGTTTGATTAGCCTATGCATAAAGAATTCAAGAGATCCGTACTAAGCATGACACCCAGAGTTTATATCCGAAAAGTTCGAATTGAAGACAAAGAAGAGTTACTCAAACTAACTCGGGTTAGCCGAGAGATGCACGAACCCTGGATCTCCCCCCCTCTCAATAATGCGTCCTTCCATAGTTATATAAATAGGACAGAGACTGATGATCACGAGGGCTTCGTTCTATGTTTAAAAACGAGTGACGTGATAATCGGTGTTATAAATGTAAATAATATCGTAAAAGGTTCCTTCCGGAATGCATCACTTGGATACTACGTTGGCTCAAAACATTTCGGAAATGGTTATATGGAAGAGGGATTAATTTTGGTCACAGAATACGCCTTCAAAACCCTAAGTCTCCATAGGCTAGAAGCGAATGTTCAACCAGATAATCAAAAATCAATAGAGCTGGTTAAGCGATGTGGATTCCGAAAAGAAGGAATAGCTGAAGCCTTTTTATTTATCGATGGAGAATGGAAAGACCATGAAAGATGGGCTATCACAGACCCGCGGACTACATTGATGTAAAATGCAGAAGTCCGATCCTCTAAATGATACCAAACCCTTGTCCAGTAAAGAGCTAGCGATCAGCGATTCTGGTCCCACCGAAATACAAGTTTTAGATAATCAACTTTTCTGGCTTGAAACTCGTCCAAAAGAGAAAGGTCGCAACACTCTTCTGACTCTTAACAATAGTGGCAAAGTACTGGAACTCACACCAAACCCTTTCAATGTGCAAACCAAGGTTTATGGATATGGTGGAAAAGGATACGTTGCTACCGAACATGGGGTGTTTTTCATCAATCATGGTGACGGTAGGCTATACCAAATTAGTGTCACCGGAATAAGGCCTATAACAAAAAGAAGATATTCAATATGTTTTGCAGATCTCCATTGGGACGCTAGTCATAATAGAATCATAGCGGTCCAGGAATCTAATAGAAAAGGGAAGGAGGCTAGCCATAGAATAGTAGCAATAAATATACGTAGCGGCGAAGTACAAACATTAGATAAAGGCCAGGACTTTTATTCATCGCCAAGAGTCTCACCATGCGGAAAAAAATTAGCGTTCATCTACTGGAATCACCCGAATATGCCCTGGGATGAAACTAAGCTGAAGATACTTACTTTGAGTAAAACTGGCAGCCCGTTAGAGGAGCAAAGGCTAGGGATAGATAACGAATCGATAGGACAGCCTGAATGGTCTCATAACGATCTATTTTTTATTTCAGATAGAAATGGATACTGGAATTTATATAAATTCGACGGCCGGGAAATAGAGTGCTGCTTCGCAGACAAAAATGATTATGCAGACCCTCCCTGGACACTTGGGGCAGCAAGCTATGCAATTATTGACTGTAATCTCCTTGCTCTGGCAAGAACTAGTTCCGCTGGATGCCTCGTACTAGTTAATCATAAAAAGCAGCGTGCTACAGAGATCAAAATGAGTAGCGGTGGGGTCTCATTCAACTATTTAACGCGATTTAGGGAGGGGTTTTGCTGCGTTTCCCAATATCCAGAACGATTACCTCAGTTACTCTATTATTCTCTTACTGATAAAAAAGAAATAGTATTGCAGCGAGCGGGAGAATTTAATTTTCCTAGCTCGACTCTCCAAAAGCCATCGCATATTGAATTCCCAACCAGAGACGGGAGTAAAGCTTGGGCTCAGATATACAAACCTTGTTCATCAAAGGAACGAAAACATTATAAGTCGCCTCTTCTACTAATGATTCATGGCGGCCCAACAGGAAACGCAAAATCAAGCCTTAACCTTAAAGCACAATACTATGCTACACGAGGCTGGTTTGTAGCTGATATAGATTATCGCGGTAGCTCCGGATACGGGCGTGAATATCGCCAATCCCTGCTTACGAAATGGGGGGTCCAGGACGTTTCAGACTGCGAAGACTTGACTAAATATATGCTAGAAACTATGGAAATTGATCCGTCAAAAGTAGCCATTCGAGGCAGTAGTGCCGGAGGCTACACAGTATTAGCTGCAATAGCCAACTCGAAGACGTTCTCAGCAGCAGCCTGTCATTATGGGATCAGTGATCTAGAAGAACTTTCAGACAAGACCCATAAATTTGAATCCCGATACATAAAGAGATTAGTAGGCGGGAAGGAAAACTTGTTTTCCAGATCACCGATAAACAATATTCCAGCAATAAACTGCCCAATAATCTTTTTTCACGGCGCTAAAGATACCGTAGTTAATCCGCAACAATCCCATATAATTCATGACGCATTGCAAAAATCGAATATAAAAACGAAATACATAGAATTCAAGGAAGAAGGACATGGATTCCGAATAGAAAAGAATATAATTTGCGCTATCGAACTGGAATATGCTTTTCTGGGAGAAGCTCTTGGTGTAAATAAAGCTTACTAGACCAAATGGGAATCGGGAAATTTTGAAAGCTAAGCAATTGAAAGTTGGCGTTCTGCTGGGTGGCTCATCAAGTGAGTCAGAGGTTTCTAGGCGTTCCGCAGAAGAAATAGCAACTGCGCTTCGAACTAAAGGTCATAGGGAAATACTCATCGAGCTGGATTCGGATGTGCCAAAAAATCTTCTGAAACACCAACCAAATGTAATCTACCCGGCTCTGCATGGTCCACCTGGAGAAGATGGAACCGTTCAAGGATTCTTAGATATATTGGAGATTCCCTATGTAGGCGGAGGAATGCATAGTAGTGCTATAGCAATGGATAAATACATAGCTAAACTTGTTTTTAGGGCAGCAAATCTTCCAGTACTGGAGGATCTATTAATTACTAGCAACAATGACCCAAATATTGTCATCAAAAGAATTATAGACCGGTTTCCAGATGGCTTTGTAATAAAACCCCTGAACCAAGGTTCCGCAATTGGCGTAAAGCGAATTCTCCAAAGCGACGATGCGGAAAAGGCGATAATCGACTCAATAAATTCATCAAAAAATACTGGTCAATTCATAGTGGAACCTTTTGTTAAAGGTAAAGAGGTAACGGTAGGTGTTTTAGATATTTTTGGAATGGCGACAACCCCTTTGCCAGTTATAGAGATTACTACGGCTGAGAACGAATGGTATGACTATAACAATAGGTATACAGCGGGCAAAAGCGAGCATCTCATTCCACCAACCCTTACTGATTCCACTCAACAGAAGCTGCAAGATATCGCAATTAAAGCGCACCAACTTTTAGGATTGAAGGATTTGTCTAGAACTGATTATTTGGTCACCGAAAACAATGAAATAGCATTACTAGAAGTTAATAGTTTACCCGGGATGACTCCTACCAGTCTCTATCCAGAAGCTGCTAATGCCCACGGAATAGATTTCCCCAACCTCATTGATCTCTTGGTAAAAAGCGCATACAAACGAGGAATATAAATAGGCAGACGATCGCCTAAACAAAGCCTGTTTAGGCGATCTTTGCTTATCTTTATTTAAAGATCATAGCCTCTCTCGTTATGCATTACTGTATCGAGACCTTCATATTCTTCCTCTTCACTAACCCGAACAGGTGTAATCAGACTAACCACCTTAAGTATTATCCAAGTAGCTACAGCCGTCCAAACACCTATCACAAGGATTCCTTTCAACTGAATGAGGAATTGCTCCATAGGGGCCCAAGATTCTCCGGCACTAGAACCTAAGAAACCTCCCTGCACACCAACGAAGCTAACCATTACGATACCAATGATTCCACCGACTCCGTGAACAGGAAATACGTCCAGAGAATCATCTATGCCCCACACTGCTTTAACAGCTTGCGTTGCATAGAAACATATAGAACCGGCTAGTAAACCTATTAACAAAGCCCCCTCTGGTCCGACGCTACCGGCTGCTGGTGTAATAGTAGCAAGTCCCGCAACCATTCCAGTTGCAATACCTACGACTGTCGGCTTTCCACCTTTTATCCATTCTATAGCCATCCAAGTTAAAGCCGCTGTTGCTGCGCTTATATGCGTGACCAACATAGCCATTCCAGCAAGCCCATCGGCCGCCCAAGAGCTTCCAGCATTGAAACCGAACCAGCCGACCCATAGCATCGCCGCTCCCGTTACCACCATTGTCGGATTGTGTGGAGGCATCGCTGTAGCAGGGAACCCTTTCCGAGGCCCAAGTACAATGGCCGCTACAAGTGCTCCAACTCCGCAGGTTAAATGAACCACCAAGCCACCTGCAAAATCTTTCACATCAGCTAGATAACCGCCACCCCAAATCATGTGGCAGGCCGGTATGTAAACCGCTGTAAACCATAATAAGGAAAAGAGACACATTGCCCCAAATTTCATTCTTTCGGCAAATGCACCTACGACAAGCGCTGGCGTGATAATCGCAAAGGTCATTTGAAATATAACAAATAGCGAATGGGGCATCGTAGTTCCCGGCGCCAAAGTCTCCCTACCTATACCAGATAGGAAAAAGGCACTCGTACCTCCGAAAAACGCACCATCGCCCGTAAAGGCTAGACTGTATCCATAAACCACCCACGCCACAGAGACTATGCACGCAATGGCAAAACATTGAAGTAAGACCGAAACTGCATTTTTACTTCTTACCAAACCAGCGTAAAAAAGAGATAGTCCAGGCAAGGTCATAAATAGCACCAAAGCCGTTGAAGTTAGAATCCATGCGGTATCTCCAGAATCTAGGCCTTCTGCGGCCAAAACTGGCATAGCCAAGAAAGATAGAAAAAAGCCAGCGACTAATTTCTTCATATCGAAACTCCCCATAATTAATTTACTTGTACTTTCGCACCATATTGGTGCGTCTTATGAACATGGGAATTTTACGCCCTTCAAAGGTGCACCGATATTGGTGCATAGAATGTACTGCAGAATGACTCGTTACGCCAGTGCTAGCTCGCTTTATTCTGCAAAAAAATGCTATAAATGCAGATCAGCACTGTTTCATCCAAAAAAGTAGTCATCTAAGCTCTATTTAAAACTTAAATTCAATGAAAGGATTTACCCGAAATACTTACCCGCGGATTTTCTTGCAACAATAATCCTCAGGTCTTATGAAAAGGGATCTAGCGCAGCATGGAAACGAATAAGACCAATTTATACAAACAGACACAGCAGGCAGTAGAACGCCTTGACGAACAAATAATTGGGCAAGAAAGACTGGTCCGACGCCTGGTAATGGCCCTACTTTGCGGAGGTCATCTCCTGGTAGAAGGGGCGCCTGGGCTTGCTAAGACACGAGCTATAAAAAAGCTAGCTAGGATTGTCGAAGGAGATTTCCATAGAATTCAATTTACGCCGGATCTACTCCCAAGCGACGTAACAGGAACGGAGGTATTTAGACCACAAGATGGCAGCTTTAACTTCCAACATGGGCCGATCTTCCACAACCTGATCCTGGCTGACGAAATCAATAGAGCCCCGGCAAAAGTCCAATCCGCCCTGCTGGAAGCAATGGCAGAAAGCCAAGTTAGCATCGGACGAGAAACCCTGCCACTTCCAGACCTATTCCTCGTGATGGCCACCCAGAACCCCATAGAGCAGGAAGGCACCTATCCCCTGCCTGAAGCCCAACTTGATCGCTTTCTATTACATGTGGAAGTGGGATATCCAGACAAATCATCCGAAGAGAGTATTTTGAAACTGGTTCGCACTGAACAAAGATCGGCAGAACAACAATCTAACAACTACCCCATACTCAAACAAAGAGAGGTTTTTGAGATTCGAAAAGCAATCACCGAACTACATATGGCTAAAGAAGTAGAGTGCTACATTATCGAACTAATACTCGAATCACGAAAGACGGGAAATGACGCCGGAAAATGGCTGGAATTTGGAGCTAGCCCTAGAGGGACCATAGCACTCGATCAGTGTGCTCGCTGCTCAGCATGGATGGACAGCAGAGATTTTGTAACTCCTGAGGACGTCCAATCAGTAGCACATGATGTACTGCGACATAGACTCATCCTAAATTATGAAGCACATGCTGCCGGCATTCCTGCTAACTATATTATTGATGATATCCTCCAAAATGTTCCGGCCCCATAATCCTACCGGAGGCTTAAAAAAAATGGGTATTACTAAATGCTGAGTGGCACTCAAGTTAGCCTAAAGGACCTTATGATGCTTAGCAGCAAACCAAACCACAAGCGTCTATCACCTATACATAGATCCAGAAAGCCTCAGGGTGAACAAACCTCCAGATTTCGAGGGCGTGGAGTAGATTTTTCTGAAGTTCGCGCATACGAACCGGGGGACGATATCCGAACTATTGACTGGAAAGTAACAGCTCGAACCAATAAACCGCACACCAAGCTTTTTCGAGAAGAGCAAGAGCAAAATACCTTAGTGCTAGTCGACCAGAGACAAAATATGTTTTTTGGCACCCAAATCCGACTCAAATCGGTTGCGG
>PAMO01000036.1 GCA_002707325.1 Gammaproteobacteria bacterium | reverse complement strand
TGAAGGATGCAGCTAATGATTCATTAAGGGTTCTAGCTATTAACTTCCCTAACCACTCCTCTTTCGACAAAAATGGGGATTTCATCGTCAATGATGAGGTCCGTAATAGGGATCGTTCATGGACAAACATGGTAAGCCTAGGACTTCTCGATAGGCCAGAGGTCACACCGCCAGTTAAAATAGATCACCCTGAAGGGTTCATCCCACCACCACGATCTGAAGATACAGAAAAAAAAGCGAAAAACAAAAAACGTGGACTGTTTAGCTGGCTACCCTTTATTGGTTAGTTAGTCATAGCTTAGATACCGAGCATTAAATCCCAACCGCAATAATTGAGACATCAAAAGTGATATTTTTTCCTGCTAAAGGGTGGTTAAAATCAATCCTTACCATATCCTCAAAAATACCTGTAACTAGTCCAGGTAATTCGCCTCCATCTGACGAGAAAGATACTAATAATCCAGGCTCTATATTCATACCGCGAAACCTGTTCTTTGGGAGTTGCTGCACTTTTGAGTCCTGCCTAGGACCAAAAGCCTCATCAGCCGTTAGCGATATCTGTACCTCATCTCCCGCCTTTAACCCGAACAAAGACTTTTCGAACCCCGGCAAAAAGCTGGTATCCCCCACGGTGAAGGTAGCGGGATCTCCACCCCGAGTGGTATCAAATTCCTCGCCAGAATCCAAAATCAAAGAGAAGTGCAGGGTTACTCGACTATTTAGGCCTATGGCTCCAGAAGAACTACTAGCTATAATTTCAGACATCAGTCACCCTTCCATTTTTCGCAGAGCCACTTCCGACATTAAAAACCCCGCAAGCTATCCAAAAAACAGCCCCAACGGTTATTGAAGCATCTGCCACATTAAAAGCTGGAAAATACCACTCACGATAATGGAAAAGTATGAAATCTACTACATAACCTAAGAAAACCCTATCTATCGCATTTCCAAGCGCTCCGCCTAAAACAAGAACATATGCTAGACAGAGCATGTGCTCGTCAGTCCGACAAGTTTTTAGCAACTCTCGTATTAAAAAAACCGAAAACCCCAAAGAGATAGCTACCAAAAACCATCGAGCGTCTAGGCCTCCTAGCAAAGAAAAAGCAGCTCCATCGTTATGCCACCTTACCCAACTAAAAATACTTGATACATTAACCAAATCTCCTAACTGAAGACTACTGACCGCTAGACTTTTTGTGAATTGATCCAGCAATACGATTAAGCCGACGATAATCAACCAAAAGGCTAAGCCAATATATTTGCCGTTAAGTCCCATAAAACCAATCTCTAGCAACTTCTAAATCCTGGTGAATCTGAGTCTTCAATGCTTCTAAGTCATGGAACTCACGCTCTTCTCGAATTTTGTTACAAAACTCTACCGTTATTAGATCGCCGTATATATCTTCATCAAAATCAAAGATATGGACCTCTAATAATGGTTCACGGCCATCTACTGTTGGGCGAACACCAATATTAGCTATGCCATATCGCAATTCCCCTAAACCACTAACCTTAACACTATATACACCCTCTAATGCGGCTCTATATCTCTGAAGCTGGATATTAGCGGTGGGGACACCAAGCTCTCTCCCCAACTGTCTACCATAAACGACTCGCCCCATTATAAAATAAGGATGCCCAAGCAACTTTTCTGCTGAAGGAAAATCTCCTAGCGCTAATAACTGTCTTACTCGGGTGCTACTTACACGCTCAGAATCATATATCAAGGTCCCAAGAGAACTAACCCCAAAACCATGCTTTCTACCTGCAGCATCTATCGTGGCATAGCTCCCCTTGGCTCCCTTTCCAAAGCGAAAATCGTCTCCAACAACAACATGCCGAACATCAAGGAGTTTATGGCACAAATCATCTACCACCCATTCAGGGGGAACATTTGCTATTTGCTCATTGAAGGGTAGACATAATATGCGGTCAAGGCCCAGCGGTTCGAGCAGTGTCACCTTCTCTCTAAATCTTGTAAGTCGAGCGGGAACTGCTTCTCCGCGAAAATACTCTCTTGGGGCTGGCTCCATCGTTAACAAGGTACTTGGCACCTGGAACTCTCTTTTTTTCTCTTCTAGATGGGACAAAAGTAATTTGTGCCCATGATGCACGCCATCAAAATTTCCTATCGTCAAAACACACCCTCTGTGACGCGACTTTAGATTATGCGTACCTCTAATTATTTCCATATTCCCAATTCCAACACTACTCCCTTTCGAATAGACCTCATAGACACTAAATCCTTAGCATTAAACGCCTTATTCGCTCGCCAAATAGAAACAGAGCCAAAAAATAAACTAAGACCCCACCGAAGACAAGAAAGGTCATCAAGGTAAATCTCTCGGATTCATTTGATATAAGCCAAGTCTCATTATTTGGGGTGAAGATAACAAGGAAAATGATCATTAATACTGCACCAAAAAACGTCCGTAAGGCCGTATAAAAAGTATTTCGCTTGGGAGTATACAAATTATCTTTAATTAAGCCGCGGAATAATAAGATTGCATTTACCCAACCGGCAGCTGCTGTACCTAAAGCAAGACCGACATGCCCCAGCCATGAAAATAATGATAAATTTATTAAAATATTTGTTGCCACTGAGATCAAAGCAAACCTAAAAGGTGTCTTGGTATTCTGCATAGCAAAATATCCCGGAGCGAGAATCTTCGCGAAAACGAATCCTGGTAAGCCAATTGCGAATGCCTGAAGACTAAGTGTTGCCATTTCCACATCAAAAGTAGTCATGGCTCCACGATAGAAAGTAGTGCTGATGAGTGGGAAGGCTAAAAAATATATTGCGGCGGCAGCAGGTAAACCAAATATCCATCCAACACGCAATCCCCAATCTAACAGTTCAGAAAATTCATGTCTTTTATCAAGAGTACGCAGTCTAGATAAATTTGGCAGAAGAACCGTTCCTAAAGCAACCGCGAGTATTCCTATAGGAAGTTCAAAGAGTCGATCAGAATAATACAACCATGAAATACTTCCGGCCACGAGAGTAGAAGCCAAAATAGTATCTATCAGAGAATTAATTTGATTAACGGATGCCGCAAATATTCCTGGTCCGAGAAGATTCCGCACCTTCTTGACTCCAGCATGTCCGAAATCCAATCTAGGACGGACAATAAATCCTAACTGATGCAACAAAGGTAGCTGAAAAACAAACTGAATAGCTCCTGCTACCAAAACAGCCCAGGCTAGCGCATGGACGGGATTCGCAAAACTGTCAGATGCAAATAAAACAGCGCTAATTAATACCAAATTAAGCAATACAGGTGTAAGCGCTGGCAAAGCATAACGGTTGTGACTATTGAGGATTGCGGCTGACAGAGCCGTCAAGGAGATAAATCCAAGATAAGGGAATGTTATCCGCAGCATATCGCGAGTCAATCCAAATCTGACTTCGTCATGCCAAAACCCTGGGGCAAATACCATAACAAAAGCAGATGAAAAAAAGACTCCAGCTAAAATAATTGGAAAAAGTAATGCCAATAAACCACCAAGAATAGCTGCAACAAATTCTTGGAAATCTGGTTTTTCTTTACTTCTATATTCAGCTAATACCGGCACAACCGCCTGAATAAACGCTCCTTCCGCAAATAATCTCCGAAAGAAATTAGGTATTCGAAAAGCGACAAAAAAGGCATCTGCTGAATCAGTAGCTCCAAAGAAAAAGGAGAAAGCCATATCCCGAATCAACCCTGTAATCCGCGAAAATAAAGTCATGCCAGCGACAGTCCCACCCTGGGCAACAATATTACTACTTTCGGAACTTCGTTCTTTATTTCCTACTTTGGTTGACATCCTAATATCTCAACGGCATTCTACCGCGCCTTAATTTTCTTGGAGTATACTTTTGGCGAACTCTCCACAAGCTCGTAAACGTGCCCGGCAATCTGAAAAACGTCGTGGCCATAATGCTAGTCAACGTTCCATGATAAGAACGTACATCAAAAGAGTTAACGCGGCCATAGAGGCCAAGGACTCTAAAGCAGCTACAGAGGCTCTCAGTACCGCCATTCCCATAATAGATAGAATGGCAGACAAAGGAATATTACACAAAAATAAAGCTGCTCGGCACAAATCAAGATTGAATGCACAAATCAAAGCTTTGAATACGTAACAACGACCAACTAGGTTGGCTCACGTTGACAAACCATCAAAAACGGCAAGGTTATCTCTGTGAATCAACTCTGGCTCTGCAGCATAGCCCAGTAAATTGCTAATATCTTCTGATAATGCTCCCAAGAGTTTTTGTGTCTCATCGCTATCATAATTGACGAGTCCCTGCGCAAAAACTGTACCTGAAGGGTCCACACACCTAACCACGTCACCACGCGAAAATTTTCCATCTAAGCCAGTCACTCCTACAGGTAGAAGACTAACCCCTTTTTCTCGGATCATGTTACTGGCACCCGCATCTAACAAAAGATCACCTTTAGCTTTCAACTGTCCAGCTATCCATCCTTTTCGCGCATCCATAGGAGTGACAGATGCCACTAGCAAACTACCGATATCTTCTCCTTGAATACATTTAGTCAAGACATTATCCATCTCACCACTGGCAATAAGAGTATGAGCTCCAGACCTAGCTGCTCGCCTAGCTGCTGCTAGTTTGGTCAGCATTCCGCCCCGTCCAAAATGACCCGAAGTGGAAGTAACCATCGCATCTAATCGTGTATCATTCACCTCAATCATACTCACCAACGGCGCCTGAGGGTTTGATTTAGGATCTTCTTCATGAAGACCATCAGTGTCAGTAAGAATAACCATTAAATCCGCCTGCAACAGATTGACGACCAACGACGCTAGAGTGTCATTATCACCAAAACGAATTTCCTCCGTGGCTACAGTATCGTTTTCATTTATAATAGGTACTACTCCCATATCCAATATACGAGTTAATGTAGCTCTTGCGTTTAAATACCTTTGACGATTTGCTAAATCTTCATGCGTAAGAAGAATCATCGCTGTTTTTCTGTCGTAGGTCGAAAATCCCCTTTCATAAACCTCAACAAGACCCATTTGGCCAACAGCCGCAGCTGCCTGGAGATCATGAAGTTCGGTAGGCCTAGTCGAAAGACCTAATTTTCCCATCCCCGCTGACACGGCGCCCGAACTTACCAGTACAACCTGCACTCCTTGCTCTAAAAGATAATTAATTTGTTCGCAAATATGGTGGATTCTTTCTGTTGCTAGGCCGCCCTTTGGTTGACTCAATAGAGCACTACCAACCTTGACTACTATGCGCTTAGCTTGCGCAAGTGCTATACGTTTCTGATGCTCTGTCATGAATCACCCCGTTCATATATAACCTTAACATCATGCTCTTTCTTTGAGGCCCTTTCTAACTCAATTTTCTCTCTCCGTTTTAGTGCATTGTCTAAAACATCCTGTGAAATCTTTTTAGCAATAATGGCTTCTCTATCCGAGAATGCCGGATCAGAATTTCGTCTATCGACCATATCCTGCAATTCACGACCAATTTTATATTTAAGGTCTTCCAGGCCAATTTTTGCAAGAGATGAAATCACGAACAATTCGTACTCAGAAAAACTGCCTCTAAAGCGATCAATCAAATTAGAAAGGTCCTCTTCCGGCAAAAGGTCCGCTTTTGTCAGAACCAACCAGATAGTTCTCTTCCTCAAGTTTTCACTATAGATGGCTAATTCGTCATGAATTTGATGCGCATTGGTCAAGGGGTCACTGCCATCAATGGGAAGACAGTCTATAAGGTGTAAAAGAATATTAGTCCGCGATAAATGGCGCAAAAACTGTGTGCCTAATCCAGCACCTTGGGCTGCTCCCGCTATCAGCCCAGGAATATCTGCCATCACAAAACTTGTTTGCACATCTACGGATACCACCCCCAAACTTGGTACCAGTGTTGTAAAAGGATAATCAGCAACTTTTGGTCGAGCTGCTGACACAGCACTTATTAAAGTAGACTTCCCAGCGTTAGGCATTCCAAGCAGACCAACATCAGCTAGAAGGCGGAGCTGAAGTTTTAATTTACGCTCCTCTCCATTTTCCCCCGCAGTGGTTTTTCGTGGCGTTCGATTAGTGCTGGATTTGAACCTCGCATTACCTAGCCCATTATGCCCGCCTCTAGCTACTACAAGCGCATCCCCCGACGAAGTTAAATCTCCTATGGTTTCCTTAGTGGTATCATCTATTATAGAAGTACCTAGAGGCACCTCAATATAACAATTTTCCCCGTCGGCTCCAGTTTTGTTTCTCCCACTACCGCCTCCTCCATTTTCAGCTCTATACCGCGGTTGATATCTGAAATCTACCAGTGTGTTTAGATCTTGCTTAGCAATAAGAATAACGTCCCCACCTCGGCCACCGTCACCCCCATCAGGCCCTCCTCGAGCAATGTATTTCTCTCGTCGGAAACTGAGACAACCAGCGCCTCCGTTTCCCCCCTGCACCTGTATAGTAGCTTCATCAATGAATTTCATAGGAATAAGAGTTATATAAAAAAAACCCCGCAAAAGCGGGGTGTTCAATCCTAGCTTTATGTCGCTAACGGTTCCACTGAAACGAATTTCCGGTTACTAGGCCCTTTTTTGACAAAACGCACGTGGCCCTCCGCTGTTGCAAACAAAGTATGGTCCTTTCCACAACTAACATTAACCCCTGGATGTATTCTCGTACCTCTTTGCCTCACAATAATATTTCCAGACTTTACAAGTTCACCGCCGTACTTCTTAACTCCAAGTCTCTTGGATTGAGAATCACGACCATTTCTAGTACTGCCACCAGCTTTTTTATGTGCCATATTAGAATCCCTTAATCTTCCCCGACCACTCGATCAATACTAGTAATCCTCACCTCAGTATAGTCTTGTCGATGACCTTGTCGCCGCATATAGTCTTTTCGGCGTTTAAACTTTATAACCCGAATTTTCTTTCCGCGACCATTATCTATCACTTCTGCCAGGACTTTCCCGCCTTCTACATAAGGAGCACCAACTGAAATGTCATCACCCTTTGCAACCAGTAAGACTTTATCGAACACAACTTGTTCTCCCGCAGTTACTGGCAACTTCTCTACGCGGATCACTTCGCCTTCCTTAACTCTATGTTGTTTTCCACCACTAGAAAATACTGCAAACATACTTATCACCCACTTAACCCTAGCCACTAACTAAATGATCTAAGAACTTAGCCTAAACCGAACTAAAAGCTTATAATTCTGTCCTTAAGGATTCATTAAACATAAATAACCCGACTTTGCTATAAACTCTGTCGCGAAAGGCGCGAATTCTACGGGCAATTATATTCAAATACAATGAGTTAGAACAAAACGATGGCTATCTTAAATCTAGGTTAAGAATTCAAAAAGATGTCTCACAAACAAAACATGGGAAATTTGGAAAAAAACGCTCAAGACGATGCTCTATCCTCTATATACGCCCTAGCAAAAGAAGACTTCGATTCCCTAAACCAGCTTATCCCGCAACAGCTTAGCTCAAGTGTGGATTTAGTCGAAAAAATTGGGCATCACATCGTAGATAGTGGAGGTAAGCGATTACGGCCTCTCATAGTTTTACTAACAGCAGGGTGTTTTAACTATATGGGTAGTGCGCACATCCAATTAGCAGCTATCATAGAGTTCTTGCATACCGCGACATTACTTCATGATGATGTCGTAGATAAGTCTAACTTAAGACGAGGTAAAGCAACCTCAAACTCAATCTGGGGAAACTCACCGAGTGTTCTCGTAGGGGATTTCCTATATTCCAGAGCATTTCAGTTAATGGTCGTTATAGAAAACATGGAAATTATGCGAATTCTTTCTAATGCTACAAATAGAATCGCCGAAGGAGAGGTTTTGCAGCTTTCCAGCATAGGAAACTTTGAACTTACAGAGGGTGAGTATATGCAGGTCATAAACTCTAAAACAGCCATGCTTTTTGAAGCAGCTGCCCATACATCGGCAGTCCTATCAACACAAGATTCTAACCATATTGAACGCCTCAAACGGTTTGGTATCGAATTTGGTGTAGCCTACCAATTAATAGATGATTGGTTAGATTATGCTGGTGACGTAAAATCAATGGGAAAGAATATTGGAGATGATCTAGCGGAAGGAAAACTGACATTACCACTTATTTATGCTCTTAAGAATATGGACAATGAAGGTCACACAATAAAAGCAGCCATAACTGACCCCTCGAATGAGAATATTGAAAAAGTCATAGAAATAGTGCGACGAACTGGAGCCCTTGCATACACAGCGCAAGCAGCTATGCGGCATAGCAAAAATGCAATAGAAGCACTGAACGAATTACCTAATAATAAATTTAGGAATGCCCTCGAAGAGTTGACGAGAGTATGCATGTTAAGAGTAAGTTAAATGTGAAGCAGCTTATAAAATTACTCCTTTAAAAGGGCAAACCCTTTATAGTTCGATAAAACTGAACGCAGGCGGAAACTATCTTGAATATATTCGATCTAACCGAAAAACATATAGCCGTTACAGGGGCCTCCTCAGGGTTTGGTCATCATTTCGCTGGAGTACTATCCGCGGCAGGAGCAAAAGTATCTTTAGGCGCCCGAAGGAAGGAAAAAGTCCTCAATCGTGTTGCCGAATTAAACGCCTCTGGTTTCGAAGCTATTGGAATGCAACTCGATATAAGAGATCCTTCTAGTATCGATGATTTTCTTGAGTCCGCCGAAGCAACCTATGGCCCGGTGGATGTGATAATTAACAATGCTGGCGTCGAATCCGGAGCAAAAACATTTCTAACGATTGAAGAAGAGGACTGGGATTATGTGCTTGATACCAACCTTAAAGGTGCCTGGATGGTATCAAAGAAATATAGCGAAAGGCTTATCAAAAGCGGACACCCACAAGGAAACATTATCAATATTTCATCCATAACAGATACCAGAACTATCAAGGGACAATTCCCTTATGCAGTTTCTAAAGGAGCGTTAACACGAATGACTGAAATCATGGCTTTAGAAGCCGCTCGTTATAAAATCCGAGTCAATGCTCTTGCACCAGGATATATTTTGACTGAGGTAAGTAGACTACTATTTGAAAGCGAAAATGCTCCAGAATTTCGTAAAGGTATACCAATGCGAAGATTTGGAGAGTTCAGTGATCTCGACGGAGCTTTACTACTCCTTGCGTCAGATGCATCTAGCTATATGACTGGTTCAGTAATAGTCATCGATGGAGGGCACATTTGTTCTTCGCTATAGGTCGATTAATTTAGTAATTAAAAGGGGAAAAAGAAATGGTAAAACCAACACCTTTCAAAATCGACATACCAAAACAACAACTTGAAGATCTTAAATATCGAATAGAGATATCCCGTTTTCCAGAAAAAGAAACGCCAAATGATTGGTCGCAGGGGGTTCCCCTTGAATACCTAGAGGAAGTGACTAACTATTGGAAGGATGACTATAGTTGGGATCGAGCTCAAAAAGAGATCAACGCATTTGATCAGTTCACCATACCAATCAACGGCTTAAGAATACATTATCTGCATGCACGATCACCAGAACCAGATGCTTTACCCTTGGTATTAACTCACGGCTGGCCTGGATCGATCGTGGAGTTCTTAGATGTAATAAAGCCACTCTCTGATCCAAGGAATAATGGAGGGAGCGCCAAAGACGCTTTTGACGTGATATGTCCAAGCTTGCCTGGATATGGGTTCTCAGATAAACCCGAAGAATCTGGATGGGGTATCGAAAAAATTGGAGGGACTTGGGCAAAACTAATGGCTGAACTTGGTTACAAGAGATATGTAGCACAAGGAGGAGATTGGGGGTCAGCGGTAACTACCCAAATCGGTATTCAAGACCCCGAACACTGCATGGCTATCCATTTAAATATGGTAATGGCTACACCCGATGCTTTGAACGAGGAGGAATTAAACGATATTGAAAAATCCGCAATCGCAAGCCAAAAACGCTACCAAGAATGGGATTCTGGTTATTCGAAACAACAAAGTACAAGGCCCCAAACTATCGGCTATAGCTTAACAGATTCGCCTGCCGGCTTAGCAGCGTGGATTTTAGAAAAATTTTGGTCCTGGACAGATTGTGGTGGACACCCTGAAAACATAATAAGCAGGGACAAATTACTGGATAATATAATGCTTTATTGGCTCCCAAAAAACGGGGCATCTTCTGCGCGCTTGTATTGGGAAAGTTTTAACTCCTTTGCTCAAGCCAGTCCCATCACTATACCTACGGGCTGCAGTATTTTTCCAAAAGAAATCATGAAATCATCCCGACGCTGGGCTGAAAAACGGTACACAAACATCATACATTGGAACGAACTAGATCGTGGTGGCCATTTCGCTGCCTTCGAGCAACCTGAGATTTTTGTAAACGAACTCCGCACATGCTTTCGGTCATTACGATAATTTAATGGATACACCTCTTTGGATTCCTGATCCTGAAAAATGCAATGAAAGTCAAATGGCTCTATTTTCTGCTATGGTAACTGCTAAATATGGTGAGGACTTTCAGGAATACTCTGCCCTCCACAAATGGTCGTTAAAAAATCCCTCCCAATTTTGGGGGTTACTAGCCAAATTTGTAGGGATCGACCTCGATAGTCCTTATCAGAGAATAGTAGATGACTATGATGCATTTCCTGGGTCAGTCTGGTTTCCTGGAGCTAAATTGAATTTCGCAAAAAACCTACTAAAACGCAGAGATGACCATTTAGCTATCGTATCAATACTCGAGACAGGACAGAGAACGACGCTGACCTACAACGAGCTATATGATCAAACATCGAAAATGGCAGCATGGTTAAAAAATAAAATTAAGGAAAACGACCGAGTCGCTGGATGGGTGCCTAATACATCTGAGGCTATAGTCAGCATGCTAGGAACAACTGCTAACGGCGGTATCTGGTCATCGTGCTCACCGGACTTTGGTATTGACGGTGCTTTGGACCGTTTTGGGCAAATAGATCCCACTGTATTGGTCGCTTGCCATAGCTACAGCTATGGTGGAAAAGTTTTTAATATAACCGAAAAAGTTCTTGCGGTTGCAAGTAAAATGTCCTCTCTAAAATGGCTAGTGTGGGTTGACGGAACGGAAGAAAAGATACCAGAGAGACACTTTACACAGTCCACCTTTCACAATGACATAATGGCTGTCGATCCTAGCAGTATCGCCTTTGCAAAGAGAAAATTTTCGGATCCTCTATATATAATGTACTCATCGGGCACTACCGGTGCACCTAAGTGCATTACGCATACTACCGGTGGAACATTGATACAGCATCTAAAAGAACATCGTCTACATGTAGATCTGCAACGTGACGATCGTTTCTTTTTTTACACCACATGTGGCTGGATGATGTGGAACTGGTTGGTAAGCGGACTTGCGAGCGGAGCCACACTAGTTCTTTACGATGGATCACCCTTCTACCCTGATGCGGAAGCATTAATCAATCTCGTTGAAAAGGAAAAAATAAATATTTTTGGGGTAAGTGCAAAATATATATCGAGCATCGAAAAATCCGGGATCGAACCAAACCGATCTCACGATCTAAGGAGCCTGCGCACCATCCTTTCCACGGGATCCCCTCTAACACATGGAAGTTTTCGTTATGTATACAATAAGGTTAAAACTGATGTGCATTTAGCCTCAATATCGGGCGGTACCGACATCCTAGGTTGCTTCGTGTTGGGGAACCCATGCCTTCCAGTATGGGAAGGGGAAATCCAATGTGCTGCTTTAGGCGTAGATGCGGATGTTTGGGATGAAAACGGCAATCCAATTATAGAGACAAAAGGAGAATTAGTATGTAAACAACCCATTCCTAGCTGCCCAAGTGGGTTTTGGAATGATGCAGAAAACGAAAAATTTTTTAATGCTTATTTCTCAAAATTTGCCGGCATCTGGGCCCATGGTGATTATGTCGAGAAGACAAAAAACGGTGGGTTCATTATCCATGGAAGAAGCGACTCGGTATTAAATCCTGGCGGAGTCCGCATCGGGACAGCAGAAATTTATCGTCTGGTTGAAAGCTTTGAAGAAATCACCGAATCAGTATGTGTTGGCCAGAACTGGGGCGATGATAGTCGGGTGATTCTTTTTGTCATAATGCAAAAGGGCGTAGAGCTCAACGCTTCATTAATCCAAACTATTCAAAATACTATTCGGAGCAAAGCGTCACCTCGACATGTCCCATCTAAAATTATCTCTGTCAAAGATATACCACGAACCCTAAGCGGAAAAATTGTGGAGTTGGCTGTACGAAATATTATACATGGGACTGCCATTGAAAATACTTCAGCACTCTCTAATCCAGAAGCACTAAAGAATTTCCAAAATCTTCCAGAACTCAGTTTTTAAACGAGCAGCTCGCCACTTCCCCCAATACTATTGCCAATTCACCCAATCAATTAAACCGTTATTTTTCTAATAAGGTATGATTAGAGCCCAGTTCTAGTACCAACCTATAGTAAAAAATAAAAATATGGCCAAAGATACTTTTAATATTCAAGAGCTAGTTGATAGCGTTAATGATTTCATCCGAGAAATTGTTATCCCGTACGAAAAAGATCCGCGGAACGAAGATCATGGACCAAATGAATCCTTACGTAGCGCTCTTATAGAGGAAGGTCGCAAAGCTAACCTGATTGCGCCGCAACTACCCGGTTGGCTTGGTGGCCATAATCTCAACCATAAAGATATGGCAAAAATATTTCGCGCATCTGGTTATTCGACACTAGGACCAATTGCCATGAACATAATGGCGCCCGACGAAGGAAATATGCATCTTCTCGAAAAAGTAGCTACACCCGAGCAACAAGAACACTTCTTAGTGCCGTTAGCCGCTGGAGAAACCCGATCAGCGTTTTTAATGACAGAACCTGATGGTGGGGCAGGATCCGATCCTTCTATGATGTCTACTATGGCGATAGAGGATGGGGACTATTGGGTGATAAATGGCCGTAAGACCTTCATAACTGGTGGGGATGGGGCCGCATTTGGAATCATAATGGCCAAAACCAGAGAATCTGCAACCATGTTCTTGGCCGATATGGAAACACCGGGCATAGAAATTGATCGAGTGCTGGAGACCATCGATAGTTCTATGCCTGGAGGACATGCAATCATAGATTTAAAAGATGTACGTGTGCCCTCAAAGAACATATTAGGCGAAATTAATAAGGGTTTCCGCTACGCGCAGGTTCGGCTAGCACCGGCAAGACTGACACACTGTATGAGATGGTGGGGATCCGCAAAACGCGCACATGATATTGCTGAAGATTACGCCTGTAATAGAGAGGCTTTCAGTAAACCGTTAATCGACCATGAAGGGGTTGGTTTTATGCTCGCTGATAACTTAATAGACCTTAAACAATCGGAACTAATAATAGATTGGTGTGCTGACATCTTAGATTCAGGGGCAACCGGCACGGCGGAATCTAGCATGGCGAAGGTTGCCGTATCTGAAGCCTTATTTCGGATAGCTGATCGCTGTGTACAGATCTTAGGTGCAACAGGAGTAAGCAAAGATACCATTGTCGAACAGGTGTTTAGGGAAATTAGAGCCTTTCGGATCTACGACGGGCCATCTGAAGTCCATAGATGGTCTTTGGCGAAAAAAATCAAGAGAGAGCACAGATAATAGTTTTGCCAAGGATATCTATATCTAAAGAGCCATGCCCAGAGTTAAGGCCGGCTATATAGCAACGCAACCAGAACTTAGTCCTTCATTCTAATTCTGCAATTACGG
>PAMO01000035.1 GCA_002707325.1 Gammaproteobacteria bacterium | reverse complement strand
TTTAATATTTAGTGATATTTTCCTTGGTCACACGCGCAGTTTTATCAGAATCTCTATATTCGTCGTCCCTGTAGCTCTAGTTACTTTGGAATTTTTTCCACTTCGTGTGGACTGTTTAGGCATGTCTGTTTGCAGAACTGATATAACTTCATGCCCATGAATTCGACACCAAGCTGGAATATCGTTTATAGCTCCTATATCACTAGCTATGACAGTAACTAGTGATCCTTTTGGGAGGTTTTGTACGATTTCCTGTGTTTTTATGACGGGAATTGGACAGAGTAAGCCACGCGTATCGAGTTGTTTATTTTCCGACATGCCATTCTACTGCTATTTCGTCGGAAGGAAGTGGCTTTACTTCTAGACTATTCTTGGTCCCATTGGGATGTTCTATAGTCACTTCCACCTTGCTGGTTTCGAGGCCTTGCCCATATCTCGCCACAATTCGGGCTGCTAGAGCTAGATCATCATTTTTAGGCATGCCATCAATTAGGCTTAAAGGGCCATTATGGCTAGTCGCATAAACGCTGATAAACCTTCTTCGATACCCTGACAGGTAACGATTTTCAGCATCTTCTCGAGCTATTATTATCTTAAAATTGCTGTTTGGCCGAATGTGCCGTCCCACCTTGAGCAGCATAATATCGTCAAAATCGTAATCTCGAGACTTTCGGTAGTCCCAAAGGTCCGCTAGCTTCTTGGAATACTGGCGATCTGTCAGAAAGCAGCAGCCACCAGCTGGCTGAGCCCATTCTGTGAAACCGAAGGATTTGGCCAACTCGATTTGGGGTTTTCTATTTCGACCGTGGAAGCCATAGAGCCTGGATCGATCAATCCAAGCTTCTCGCTCGGGTAAAGTTGGAGGTAAGAGCTTGGCGCTTAGGGGTCGGAGCAGGAGATCGTCAGCTTGAGATTCTCGAGCTATCAGCGGCATTGTGTCTTTTCTTTGGCTTTTTGGCCGTTGTCCGATTACCTCACCGGTGATTATGAAATCAAATTGGCCTCTTTTTAGGACCGATAAGCTGAGGGCCTTATTAACCATGAAAACTTTGCAGTCAAGACACGGGTTTAAATTAGCGCCATAACCATGTTTTGGATTTAAAACAATATCTTTATATTCTTCAATAACATCGACTATCTGGAGTTTGATCCCCAGTTGTTCTGCTACCCAGAGGGCATTATGCGGCCTTTTTTTTGGGGTTTGTCTAATTGCAGATGTATGGCCTTCTACACAGAAGCCAGTAAAGAAGTTAACACCTTCAACCTGGATGCCTTGATCGATAATAGCCTTTGCGGCGAGCATAGAATCAAGCCCCCCCGAAATTAACGCGACAGCTCTTCTTTGTTCCGCCATAATCCCCCATCCTTTTCGGCCGCGCAGTTTAGTGACCACAAAAATACTTCGCAACGTCGCCATTATCGCTCATGTCGACCATGGTAAGACAACATTAGTTGACCGTTTATTGCAAGAAACCGGCATGTTGGCAGCTGGGGAGCCCGATCGAGCAATGGATAGCAATGAGTTAGAAAAGGAACGCGGCATCACGATTCTAGCTAAAAATACAGCCTTAGATTATGAGAACGTTCGCATCAATATTGTAGATACTCCGGGACATGCAGATTTTGGAGGAGAAGTTGAACGTATTATGTCGATGGTGGACTGTGTTTTGTTGTTGGTGGATGCGGTAGAAGGCCCTATGCCCCAAACCCGCTTTGTCACGGACAAAGCTTTTGCAGCTGGCTTGAACCCCATCGTTGTTGTCAACAAGGTGGATCGAGCTAGTGCTGAGCCGTATAGAGTTATCGATGAGGTTTTTGACCTATTCGATTCTCTTGGCGCAACAGACGCACAGCTAGATTTTCCAGTGGTATACAGTTCAGCTTTGCAAGGACAGGCTGGCATGGAGCCGGACAGCCTAGAGGATGGAATGGCAGCTTTGTTTAAGGCCATCATAGATTATGCCCCCCCACCAAAGGTCGACCCTAAAGGCGCTTTCCAGATGCAAATTAGCGCATTAGATTACTCGAGTTACTTAGGTGTTATGGGAGTTGGACGTATAGCTAGAGGTACTCTTTCTAAAAACACACCGGTGGAGGTGATTTCAAGTGATGGCATCTCGAGAAAAGCGAGAATTGCGAGAATATTCGGTTACCAAGGTTTAGAAAGGATTGAAAGGACAGAGGTTTCAGCTGGAGACATAATATGTGTTACAGGAGTAGATCCGATGTCTATATCCGATACTCTATGCGACCCAGCGTTTGTAGAAGCATTACCAGCCTTATCGGTAGAGGAGCCTACTCTTACCATGATGTTTAGTGTTAACACTTCGCCATTTGCGGGTCGTGAGGGAGATTACCTCACTAGTCGCCAACTGGGCGAACGTTTGACTCGGGAAGCATTGCATAACGTCGCTTTATCAGTTCACCCAACAGATGATCCGGATCGGTTTGAGGTTTCGGGCAGAGGTGAACTGCATTTATCGGTTTTGATAGAGACTATGCGGAGAGAGGGGTACGAGCTAGCTGTTTCTAGACCCCAGGTGATTATGCGGGAAATTCAAGGAAAAATAAGCGAGCCATATGAGCTCCTTACTTTAGACATTGAGTTGGAACATCAGGGGAAAATCATGGAGTCGTTGGGAGAACGACGTGGCGAACTCATAGAAATGATTCCGAATACCGAGGGTAGAGCAAACTTAGTTTATAGAATCCCAACGCGAGGGCTAATGGGGTTTCGTCCTCTTTTCCTCTCGTTCACCTCAGGTACTGGGATTATGAGTTTTGGATCGGGCGGCTTCGGCGAAAGATTCGACGGAGAACTTGGAACTCGGACAAACGGTGTCCTGGTGGCAAATGCCGAAGGTTCTGCTGTTGGTTATGCGTTATTTAATTTACAAAATCGAGGAAGGTTAATGATTTCTCCTAATGACCCTGTTTATGAAGGTATGGTTGTGGGGGTGCATAGTAGGGACAATGATCTGACGGTTAATCCCATGAAAGAAAAAAAACTCACTAATGTTAGAGCATCTGGAAGTGATGAGAATATCCTTCTTACATCGCCTTTGCATTTGGGATTAGAGCAGGCTTTGGAATTTATTGATGATGACGAGTTGGTGGAGGTTACACCCAAGTCAATACGGATTCGCAAGAAGCTTCTCAAGGAGCATGAGCGTAAACGCAGGCTGCCCGAATGAGGGCCTTAATACAGCGTGTAGTCTCAGCCAATGTTGTAATAGAAGAAAAGCAGATCGCCTCTATCGGAAAAGGGGTTTTAGTATTTGTTGGTTTCTTCCCTCGTGATGGCAGCGAGCAAATTAGTTGGATGACGCGAAAGATTCTTTCCCTTAGAATTTTTCCTGACGATAATGGTCAGATGAACAAAAGTTTGGCGGATGTCAAGGGAGAGGTTTTAGTTGTATCGCAATTCACTCTTGCGGCAGATATAAATCGTGGTAACAGGCCAAGTTTTTCTGGTGCTGCACGGCCGGAGTTAGCTCACAATCTATACACGGAATTCGTATCATATTTAAAGGAAAATTATACGATGGTTTCTAGCGGAGAGTTCGGATCCGATATGCTGGTTTCACTCGTTAACGACGGCCCAGCGACATTTCTTTTAGACCATTAGCCTATCTTTTTTTTGTATTTTCGGCCATACGTGCCGCTATTATCCCTAGTTCGAATAATAGCCAACAAGGAAATGCGAGTAGAAGCTGAGATATTACGTCTGGGGGAGTAAGTAACATTCCAATGACGAAGCAACCGATTATAGCGTAAGGCCTTTTCCCCGCAATTGATTTGGCAGTGGCTAATCCTGACCAAGCTAACAATAATGTCGCTACCGGAATCTGGAAGGCTAAACCAAAACCGAAGAACATTTTTAGAATAAAATTAAGGTATTGGCTTATATCAGGCATTATTAAAATATCCGGCGGGACTATTGTAGCCATGAATTTAAAAACTATAGGAAATACAATAAAGTGAGCAAATGCTATTCCGCTATAGAATAGCAAAGTACTTGAGATTAGGAGTGGCCAGGCAAATCGTTTCTCATGGCTATACAGACCGGGTGAGATAAAAGCCCACATTTCGTGCAAAAGAAAAGGTATGCCTAAAAATATAGCCATATAAATGGCAAGCTTTAAAGGTGCGAAGAAAGGGGACGCTGGTTCAGTCGCAATCATTTCCCCTTGAGCCGGCAAATTCTTCAAAAGTGGTTCTGCAATAAAGCCCCATATCAAATCAGAGAAGAAGAACAGGACTAAAAATATGGCGAAGACAATGATTAGACTGCGAATTATGCGGGTTCTCAATTCGAGCAGATGATCGACAAAGCTTTGTTTATCATGGTTCGGCGAAATATATTTTGATTCTGTAATAGGATCAGGCATCGTCGGGCTGCGTTGGTGTTTCCTTGCTGCTTGAAGAGTTCAGTTTGTTATTTGTTCCTGATAATGCGGGATCTTTCAGTACTTCAGCAAAATGTTTAGTTTCTTCAAGGATTTCTTCGTTATGTAATTGCCTACGAATATCATCAACACCTATCTCTTCTTCTATTTCATCTTTTAAATGGGAAAATTTTCGTTGTAATCGACCCACGAATAAGCCCATTCCCTTCATCGCTTGAGGAAGCCTTTCTGGCCCTATAGCAACAAGGCCAACCAAGGCGATCATCAACAGCTCCGGAAGCCCAATATCTAGCATTAATCTTCCGCTTCTGTTTTCCGAGTTTGATAGGTGGCCTCGGAATCGTGGTTATCTTCTCCTATCGTATTTTGGGTGGCAGAAGAATCCTCTTCAGCTACAGCTTTCCTGAAGCCCTTAATGGTGGATCCTATATCACTACCTAGATTTTTGAGTCGTTTTGAGCCAAAGAGAAGCAGAACAATGGCAAGAATAATTAGAAGTTCAGGCATTCCCATTCCAAACATACCGGGTCTCCGTTTGTTAATTCAAAGTTAGCTTAGTTTGCACTATTCGATACTGAGTTTCTCTATTGTTCAATTCGTACGATTAGATTTCTCAGTATGCCCAGAAATACCAAATCTTTCCTCGAGTGTTCTGAGCACCTCCTGTGGGGGGAGCTCTAGGTGGATCATCATTACTAAGGTATGAAACCAAAGATCAGCGACTTCATGGATTAATTCCTCTTTCGAGCCCCCATATTCGAGGTCCTTCGCAGCAAGAATCACTTCAGTGGTTTCTTCATTAATTTTTTCGAGAATTTTATTTAAGCCGTTAGCGTATAGGGATGCGACATAAGATTCCTCCGGTTTTGCGTTTCGGCGAGATTCTAGTACTGCTGTCAGATCATTCAATATATCCATTTAACTATCCTTAAGCTCTAGAGAGAACTATCATGCCAACAATTGCACTTATCAATCCCGTTGGAAGACCCGTATCTCCCAGGCTGCTGAATGATTCGGTTAAAGTCCACCATAGAATAACCGCTGAAAACATAAGAAGGCTTGTTCCAATAAGACGCCTTCGTTTCGAGCGTTTTTCTTCTTTCACCATTTCCTTTTTAAGGATATCTAGCTCTATACGCTGCTGGACTATCCTATCTTCAATATCTTGCAGCTTTTGTCCGGCGTTAGCTAGTAGCGCTGGCATTTCCGGTAGCTTCTTTAGAAGAACAGGCGCGTATCTTGCGAAAGATTTCAGAGTGGCCGCTGGGCCCACGCGCTCGGACATCCATGTTTCCATAAAGGGCTTAGCGGTTTCCCAGAGATCTAGTTGCGGGTAGAGCTGTCGTCCTAGCCCTTCAATATACAATAGAGTTTTCTGCAACAAAACTAGCTGCGGCTGCACTTCCATTCCAAATTTTTGGGCTGTTCGGAAGAGATTTACTAGAAAAGGACCGAAAGCAATTTCTGCTAATGGTTTAGCAAAGATAGGCTCGCACACACTTCTGATTACGGCAGTGAACTCTTCAATATTTGTATTGGCTGGGATCCAACCTGATTGAATATGTAGTTCAGCTATAGCCTGAAAATCTTTGTTTAAAAATGCCAAAAGATTGCGAGCGACATAGTTTTGGTCTTCTTCAGTTAATGAACCGATAATAGCGCAATCTACCGCAATATAACTTGGATCACGCGGATTAGTCGCGTCGACGAAAATATTTCCGGGATGCATATCCGCATGAAAGAAATTATCGACGAAAACCTGGGTGAAAAAGGTCTCCACGCCTTTTTTTGCGAGCACCTTCATATCTACTTGTTTTTTATGTAATTCAGTAATATTCCCAATAGGTATTCCAGTAATACGTTCCATGGTAATAACCTGATTACTAGTAAGGTTCCAGTAAACTTTGGGCACGTATAGAAGTGAAGAGTCTGGAAAATTATCTCGAAGTTTCTGTGTGTTACGCGCTTCACTTAGCATATCGAGCTCATCGTAGATCGTCGCTTCGTAGTCGAGAACCACGTCTTTCAACCGAAGTTGTTTGGCCATAGGAACATATTTTTCAGCTTTTTTGGCTAGAAGCTTGAGCATATTAAGATCTGACTTAATAGTTTCTTGGATCCCTGGCCGGACAACTTTGACAATTACCTGGTCCTTTTCGTTGAGTGTTGCTCCATAGACCTGTGCAATAGAAGCGGAAGCTATAGGGGTATTTTCGAAATTGCTAAAGATGTTAGAAACACTTCCACCCAATTGTGTCTCGATCAAATCTATGGCTATTTTATTGGGAAATGGGGGAACATTATCTTGGAGGTCAGATAATTGATGTGCTAGTTCATCGGGAAGAATATCGCGCCTAGTAGACAACATTTGGCCGAATTTGATAAAAACTGGACCTAATTCAAGCAGAGCCAACTTGAGGCGCTCTCCCTTGGTTAACTTGCCTGCCCGGATAAGTCTATGCGGAAAAAATCTTAGAGCCCAATGCAAGAGTCGATGTGATCTCATAGCATCCAATTCGATTAGGGTATCTAACCTATAACGAGCAGCGACCCATAGGATGTATATTAATCTTTTCATCAGCTTTTTGGCGACTCTATTCCTTTTTGGCCTCCTACTACCCCTTATATCCCCGATGAATTGAGCAGATGCCACCGATCAAATCATGATATTCAACTGATACAAAGCCCGTATCTTCCATCATCAGCTTAAGGGCCTTTTGTTTTGGATGTTTCTCAATTGACTCAACCAGGTATTCGTAGCTCTCTCTTTCCCCAGCAACCAATTCTCCAACCAGGGGCCAAAAAGATTGGAAGGCATTGTAGGCTGTTTTGAGTTTAGGATTATGGGGATGCGAGAATTCCAGTATTAGTAGAATTCCGTTTGGTTTTAATACGCGGAGAGCTTCAGCTAGTGATTTGCGCTTATCTGTAAAATTTCGAAGACCAAATGCTATTAAAATTGTATCAAATATTTCATTAGGAAAAGGTAACTGCTCCGCAGCGTTTTGGCAAAAGGCAACTTGAGCTTTCCCTGCGTTTAATAGGCGTTCCCGTCCAACATTTATCATCTGGGGATTTATATCTGAGAGCACTATTTGGCCGTTTTTCCCCACGATAGGTGCTAACAAGGCAGAGATATCTCCCGTTCCACCAGCTAGATCGAGAATTGTTTGTCCTTCCCTCGCTCCGCACATTTGAACTGCCATCTTCTTAAGTAGCCGATGTGATCCTAGTGAAATTAGATCATTCATAATGTCATATCGATGGGCGACTTTTTTGAAGACGTCATCTACCAAACGGGTTTTTTTGTCGGCGTCTACTTTTTTGGTACCAAAGTCGACACTATTCGAATTACTCATATAAACAGATCCTAGTTGACTAGGAGGTTAAAAATTGAAATATAGTTTACGCTTCACACCAGGTTTCGAAAATACCTAGCTGGTATCTATGGCGACCATTGTTGAACGCTAATCGTTGGCAATCGGGAAGCATTATTTTGCTCGAGCTCAGAGTAATAACGGTCCCAGTACTCTTCTTCATTTTCACCTAGGTCATATAAAAAATCCCAAGAGTACAAACCTGTATCGTGACCATCATCAAAGGTGATTCTGATCGCATAATTGCCAACAGGATCAATTCTTTTAATAGCAATATATTTCTTTCCAGCCTGGATTTTTCTTTCATGCGGCCCATGTCCTCTCACTTCAGCAGAAGGGGAAAACACTCTCAATAGCTCCGCCGCTATTTTCCAAGAAAAATCTTCGTACGTTAGTTCAAGATTCCGATCTTTCTGATGATACGTAATGTTTTTTGGTCTTCTCATAGACTTTCAGGAGTTTGTCAGAGTATGTATTGCGATAGGTCTTTATCTAAAGCAATATCTTTAAGGTGCTCGTCTACATAATCGCTGTTAATGATCACTGCATTGCCTTGTTCCTCAGAGGCACAAAAAGAAATCTCGTCAACTAATTTTTCCATCACGGTGTGTAGTCTTCTAGCGCCTATATTTTCGGTGGCTTCGTTAACTTCCCACGCGAGTTCGGCAATCCGTTTTACCCCGTCTTCGGAAAAACGCAAGGTTACTCCTTCAGTGGCCAGCATAGCTTCATATTGAGTTGTCAAAGAACCATCTGGTTCCACTAGTATTTTCTTGAAATCACTTGGTGATAGAGCCGATAATTCAACTCGAATCGGCAGTCGACCCTGTAATTCCGGAATTAAATCTGATGGTTTGGATAAATGGAAGGCTCCCGATGCTATAAATAAAATGTGATCTGTACGAACCATTCCATATTTTGTGGATACTGTGCAGCCTTCGATTAAGGGTAGCAGGTCGCGCTGTACTCCTTCTCTAGATACATCAGGTCCAGAATGTTCTGCGCGTTTGGCCACCTTGTCTAGCTCGTCGAGAAATACGATTCCCATTTGTTGGACGTTATCGACAGCAAGAGCTTTAATTTCATCTTCATTTACCAACTTTGCAGCTTCCTCTTCCTCTATTTTGCGAATTGCATCTTTTATTTTAAGTCTCTGTGTTCGTTTTTTTTCATTGCCCATATTGCTAAACATGCCTTGCAACTGACTGGTCATTTCCTCCATGCCTGGAGGTGCCATGATTTCTACTCCCATTTTTGGCAAATTTAGGTCGATTTCAATTTCTTTATCGTCCAATTCTTTTTCCCGCAGCCGTTTCCGGAAAATCTGCCTAGTGGAAGTGATAGAATCGCTTGCTTCCTTTTTCTCCCCGACGCCTGTTTCTTTTGGCGTTGTTAAAAGTTGGTCGAGGATACGCTCTTCCGCAAGTTCGGCAGCTTTATGTTTAACTTTTTGCATATGCTCTTCGCGAAGTAAGTTGACTGCAACATCGGTCAAATCTCTCACAATTGATTCTACATCTCGTCCGACATAACCGACCTCGGTGAATTTTGTGGCCTCGACTTTGATAAAGGGCGCGTTAGCAAGTTTTGCTAATCTTCTAGCAATTTCGGTTTTTCCGACTCCAGTGGGGCCAATCATCAATATGTTTTTTGGAGATATCTCGTCTCGAATTTGCGGGTCTATTTGCATGCGCCGCCAGCGATTTCTTAGAGCTATGGCAACGGCTCTTTTAGCTTTGTTTTGGCCAATAATGTGCTTATCAAGTTCGTGAACTATTTCTCGAGTGGTCATTACGGTCATAGTTATTTGAGTACCTCTATAGTTCTATTGTGATTGGTGTAAACGCATATATTCGCAGCGATCTCTAGTGCTTTTTCGACGATCTGTTGCGGGTTGAAATTAAAATTTTCGGTTAGTGCAATTGCAGCTGCTTGAGCATAAGCTCCCCCTGAGCCTATTGCTAGAATACCTTCTTCTGGCTCAATAACATCACCATTTCCACTAATTAGGAGCGAAGTATTTCTATCGGCTACTATTAACATTGCTTCAAGGCGGCGTAAAGCTCTATCGCTTCGCCAATCCTTTGCTAATTCGACGGCAGCTCGCGTGAGGTTCCCTTGATATTTTTCTAGGTTGGATTCGAATCGTTCAAATAACGTGAAGGCATCAGCGGTTCCCCCAGCAAATCCAGCGATAACTTTATCCTCATATAGACGACGAACTTTAACAGCATTATTTTTTAACACTGTATCACCCTGAGATACTTGTCCATCGCCTCCAATAGCTACTTCTTTATCCGTTCGGACACAGATAATTGTGGTTCCATGTAATTTTTTCATAGGTATAAATTTCAACCGCCTTGGTTTATAAAATATATTAGTACTAATTAATTATTTTAACTTTTATCAGTTTTCCAAGTCCCTTGTCATAATGAAAGCAATTATCCCTTGTTCACGAAGCTTAGTCAGTGCTCTTCCCGCTTGGATTTGAGAAGGAAAAGGTCCGATAAAAACTCTGAATAATAGCTTTTCTTCTAATTTAGCGACCCTAATAAATACGTCAAATCCCATTAGCGTGAGTGTGGCTCGAGCAGCATTGGCGTCAACCTCATTGGAATAGGCCCCAGACTGAATGAGATATTCGATTTTCGAAGAGCTTTCCAGATTTTTCGGAAGTGTGTAAGTTTCTGCATCAGCTTGGATTGTTTCGCCGCGGAGTTTCTCATCAAACTGGAAAATAATTGGTTTTTCTTCGTTGATTGTTTTAACTGAAATGGGTGGCGCCTTTTGTTTTGAGAAGTCTTCTAGATAGAGTGTAATTCCAACAATTACAGCACCAGCCAGTAGGCCTCCACAGAAACTAGGAATATGCAATCGGTTCTTAAGATCATCTGTTTTCACAGACCGAGCTGAGCTTTTGGTTACGTCACTTTTAGCTTTTTCTTTTGAATCGGTTCGGAATTGCTTTGCGAAATCTTTGGCCATTTGAGTCCTGGTTTTTTTGGCAAGGAAAATTAAAGGTTTTAATGGTTAGTAGAAAAACACACTGGGTCAATCTTTATTTCATTTAAAATGTATCATAAGGGTCGATGTCAATTGACCATTTTAAGGTCCTACCAATTTTCATCTTGCGCATACTAATATTTCCATTTGATATTCGAGAGATATCGAGTTTAATTCGCGATACGTGATCATGTAATTTTGCCCGTGTTGTTGCTAAAAGTAATAATTGATACCTATAGCGGTTATCAATCCGTGCGATCGGAGCTTCAACTGGTCCAAGAACTTCTAAATCGCCATTGATAGTATTAGTTAGCTCGCTGAGAAATGTGCTGGCTTCGATTCCTTTTTCGCTTTCTGCTCTGATCAGGGCCATTGCTTGATAGGGGGGTAATCGACTTTTCTTTCTTATACCGAGTTCTTTTCTAGCGAAGCCGCCATAGCCATTTTTAATTAGCGATCTTAAAGACAGATTATCAGGTTGATACGTCTGAATGCACACATCACCAGATCGTTCTGCCCTTCCTGCTCTCCCTGCTACCTGCGTAATCAGTTGTGCGGTTCGTTCCGGGGCTCGAAAATCGCTGCTTAAAAAACCTGAATCAGCGTCGACTATTCCCACCAAGGTAACGTTAGGGAAATGATGACCTTTTGCTAACATTTGTGTTCCTACCAGAATAGCGGGGGTTCCTTCGTTGATTCTGTCGAGCTGCTTTTGCATCTGAAGATGGCTTTTAACGTTATCTCTGTCGATGCGTATTAGGGGCACCTCGGGGAATATTTCCGATAAGGCCTCCTCTGTTCTCTGTGTCCCAAGACCTAAAGACTTCAATTGCTGTCCATTGCACCTTTCGCAAATTGATCTTACTGGTTCTTTGCAGCCACAGTGGTGACACACCAAAACGTCCGGTTTTCGATGTAACGTCATCTTAGAATCACATTTCCTGCAGGTTTTTATCCAACCGCAGGAGCTACAGAGATAAGTCGGAGCGAAACCGCGCCTATTAAGAAATATCAGTGCTTGGTTGCCAGTATTTAGATGTAGTTCTAGAGCTTTGAGCATCTCATTGCTAAGGCCGGCTTTTAGTGTGAGGCCACGTATATCGATAACTTTGACTCGAGGCAACTTTGCGCCGGCAACCCTCTTTTTTAAATGTAGATGGTCATACAGGCCCTTTTCTGCGTTGTTCAGTGTTTCAAGGGCAGGTGTCGCGCTGCCAAAAAGTATTGGAATACCTAGATCTTGTGCCCTTTTAGCCGCAACGTCTCGAGCAGAGTAACGAAGTCCTTCATTTTGCTTGAATGAGCTATCGTGTTCCTCATCAACAACTATCAAACCTAAATCCTTAAAGGGCGTTAGGATAGCTGAACGTGTTCCAATAACGATCTGGACTTCTCCATTTTCTGATTTTAGCCAGGTTTGAAGTCTTTCAGAATCAGATAGATCTGAGTGCAGGCTTGTTACGACCCCTGATGGCCCGAATCGTTTTTTAAATCTTGATAATGTTTGTGGTGTTAGAGCAATTTCGGGGACAAGTACAAGAGCTTGTTTTCCTTTGAGACAAACAGCTTCGATCATGCGCAGGTAAATCTCCGTTTTACCGCTTCCTGTAACACCTTCAATTAAAGTTGCGACAAAACCATCTGGATTCTGATTTATGTTTTTGAGGACCGCTACTTGTTCTTCGTTCATGACGGGTACTTTGGCTTCCTGTCTGATACGGAGTGCCTTTACGTAAGTTTCTTCTGGCAATTTGATATATATAAGCTGTTTTTCCGAGAGAGCTTTTACTATGCTGCTACTGAATCCCTCGGCCTTTATTTCCTTTAAGGTAGCTTGTCCCCCTTTTGTTTCTAAAAACTTTAGAAGTTCTTTCTGTCGAGGGGCTCTATCAGAAGCTGCATAGCCTGTTTTGATGCGCCATACTTCTTCCCGTTTAATCTCTAATTTTTGGCCCTTCCGAGCTTGAGCTGGCAAAATGGTAGCTAGAACTTCTCCGAGGGGATAGAAGTAATAGTTTGACATCCATTTTGCTAGATCTAGCAGTTCTTTCGATAAAATAGGTCGTATATCTAAGGATTCGATAATATCCTTGGGCTTCTCATGAGGATCCTTTGGTGATCGTTCAACGCAGATGCCAACTAGGATACGACCGGAAAAAGGCACTGTTACCCTCCCGCCAATTGGAGGAATATCTGAATGGGGCGGAACGCTATAATCAAATAAGGTTTCTAATGGGATGGGTACTGCAACTCGAACAATAGTTGTGCCTTGGCGTGGATTTGCAATTTTGGCATGCGTTTTTTCCATGGCTGACAGAGTACTTTAAATGAGTTGCATTGTTTATAGGTAGCTTGCTATTGAGTTTAGGTATGACTAGAATTCCCGACCCAAATCAAGTCTTGGTGGTAGTGGCTGTGTTTGCCTTTATCCCTAGGCTGCGAGTAGATGGTAAAATTATGAAGGCGGAAATACATCCAGAGTATAATGAAATAAAGGCGACTTGTAGCTGTGGAAATATCATAGTTACCCGATCGACCTTGTCAGAGGATATTCATGTTGATGTTTGTTCTTCATGTCACCCGTTTTACACTGGAAAGCAGAAAATGTTGGATTCTGGTGGGCGCGTAGAAAAATTCCGTAAACGATTTGGGAGTCGTTCTGCGGGTAGCTAGGCCCTAACAGCGCAAGAAAATATAACAGTCAGTCTCGGTTCAGGTAGCGTAGGGTTTAATAAAACTGTATTGA
>PAMO01000034.1 GCA_002707325.1 Gammaproteobacteria bacterium | reverse complement strand
TACCTAGAAGATGCAAAAGTGGATTACGCAGAAGATAGGATGGGCGGGCAGTTGACTATAAAGGCCCCTAATGCTCGGTCGCCTCAGATTGGTCCCGATGCCTCCCTTGATGAGCGGATAAATTATGTTCTATATAATGAAATTAATCCTGGTTTAGCATCACATGGGGGGATGGTAACCCTTGTTGAGATTCTTGATGATAATGTAGCGGTATTGCAATTTGGTGGTGGTTGTCAAGGATGCTCTGCTGTCGATATTACTTTGAAGCATGGCGTAGAGAAAACACTTATGGAGCAGATACCGGAACTATCAGGAATAACAGATGTAACTGATCACACCGTTACCGAGCACGCGTACTATCAATAGAAAAATGAAAACCGGGATAAGGAGCTGCATAGAATGCGTTTTTTGTTAAAAGGAGTGGGTACTATCTGGAATGATTTTATAGATCAGTCTTTTTTTATGAAGATTATCATTTTATGGGGTTGGTTAGCGGTCGCTGTGATGTTATTGAGCATAATGGATGCCCTGGTAAAAGGGCTTTAGCTAAATGTGGTTGCCGACTCTACTTAAGGAACAACAAGAAGTTTTTCTAGGTTTGGCTCATAACGTGGTTGTATCCGATGGACTGCTAGATCCTAATGAAGAGGGCATGCTAGAGGAATTCAGGCAAGAGATGGGCCTTAGCTCTCAATTTGAATCGAGTTATACGGAGCTTGAGGGTATAGAAGAAATTTTTAATACTAAGAGATCTCGGTTAATAGCCCTCCTGAACTTGCTACGCTTAAGTTATGCGGATGGTGCTTTCGAAATTGAAGAAGAATGTTTTTTAAGAGAGGTTAGTAAGGCTTTCAGAATTAGTGATCAAGAATTTTTATTGGTTGATAATTGGGTAAGGCGGATGCAAGCCCTAGAGGAGGAGGCAAGGGGATTCTTGACCGTTTAATTATTTGTAAGAACTCTTTTTGCTTCGTTAATTTTTTGAGCCAGGTAAGTTGATCCCCCTCTATCCGGATGTATTTTTTGGATTAGTTTTCGATGGGCCATTATGATTTTATCTTTCTCTGGGTTGCCAGAAAGCCCTAGAATTTCCAGCGCTTCTTCTCTGCTCAGGGAGGAATGGTTTGGCTGATTAAAGGTATGTGTTTTGCTGGAATCTCTATGTTGCGATGATGCGTAGTTATAGATTTTTCTCAAAAAAGGTAGCCAGAGACTTCGGAAACCAAGGAGCTTTACGAGCATTATGGTTCCAGCTCGAAGGAAGGGCAGGGCGGCAGTAATCGCGGCAATTATCCAGTGCAACCTCCCGGTTACAGTTAATAGAATTAGTCCGGCAATTAGAATTAGACTCATTAATGGCACCGTGCCTTTGAATTTTAGGTCCTTCCGCTTGGTCCATAGGAGCCGTGTTAGGATGGCAAAAGCTGCCAAGGTAAGCAGTGCTGTTAGAATTATAATTATCATCTGAGAAGCTCATTAGACCGGTATTTGGTTTATGATGCCATCAAAATAAGGCTTTTAAGTAACGCCATTTAGTATGGAAAATAGATATATTGAGGATTGGCTGCAAGATTTGCGGGTAGAGCATAGAGATCTGGATGAGGTTATACATCATTTGATAAAGACTGCGCATGAAGACAGTATGCGAATAAATCGTCTGAAGAAGCGAAAGCTTAAACTAAAAGATATGATTGCTAAACTTGAAAGTCGGTTGATACCAGATATGGATGCATAATCAAATATGGATACAACTCTTACAATAGCTATAAATTCACGGGCGCTTTTTGACCTTAGTGAGAGTAATGATATTTATGAGAACGATGGTTTAGAGGCATATAGACGTTATCAGATCGAGCATGAGGAAGATGTTCTAGCACCGGGAGAAGCTTTTCCTATTGTAAAAAAATTGCTAAATATCAATTCGATAGTAGGTAAACATAAGGTTGAAGTAATACTCCTGTCTCGTAATTCAGCGGATACTGGACTCAGGATTTTCAATTCAATAAAACAGAATAACTTAAATATAACGAGAGCAGCATTTTGCGGTGGTGGGTCGCCCTATAGGTATGTTAGCGCATTTGGCTGTGATCTGTTTCTGTCTACTAATCCTGATGATGTTGCGCAAGCATTGAAGAGCGATGTTGGGGCGGCGACGGTTATTGGTAGCCCAACTTCGACAGCACTGAGCACTACTAAAGAGTTAAAGATTGCTTTCGATGGTGATGCAGTCATTTTTTCTGATGAAGCGGAGAGGGTGTATCAGGCAGGCGGATTAGACGCGTTCAGTGAAAGTGAGGCAAGGCAAGCTGTGCGGCCGCTTGAAGGAGGCCCGTTTAAGCCATTTCTCGCTGCCTTACATAATCTGCAAAAGGAATTCGGTAATGATAATTGCCCTATTAGGACTGCTTTAGTGACAGCGCGAAGTGCTCCAGCGCACTAAAGAGTAATTCGGACGCTTAGAGCATGGGATATTAGGATTGATGAATCTCTTTTTTTGGGCGGTATGACAAAAACCAAGTTTTTAAAATCCTTTGGGGCGGATATCTTCTTCGACGATCAAAGGGATAACTGTGACGAGACACAAACAGAAGTTACAACTGGTCATGTTCCAAACGGCATTATAAATGAATAATGATATGTTATATTGAGCAGTGTTTTTATTCCAAGTAGTTAAAGTATGAAACTCCAACAATTAAAATATATCTGGGAAGTCGCCCATCATGATTTAAACGTTTCTGCTACGGCTCATAGTTTGTTTACCTCTCAACCAGGAATTAGTAAGCAAATTCGATTGTTAGAGGATGAGCTTGGGGTAGATATTTTTGCCCGAAGTGGTAAACATTTGACGCATGTCACCCCCGTCGGTGAGGCTATTCTTGAAATGGCTGGCGATATTTTGCGGCAGGTTGGAACAATCAAAGAAATCGCTCAGGAGTACAGCGATGAAAAAGTTGGTTCTTTATCAATTGCTACCACGCACACCCAGGCTAGATATGCTTTGCCCAATGTAATTGAAGGTTTCCGGAAGGCCTATCCCGATGTTGCTCTGCATATGAATCAAGGCTCTCCTGCGCAAATAGCTGAGCTGGCAGCTAATGGAGATGTAGATTTTGCAATTGCTACAGAAGGCTTGGAGTTATTTGCAGATTTGGTAATGATGCCTTGTTATAAATGGAACAGATCAATTGTTCTTCCTAAAGAACACCGGCTTTGTAGGGTATACGAAGATCAAGGAAATATAACATTATCCGATATTGCGGAGTACCCGTTGGTGACTTACGTTTTTGGTTTCACGGGAAGGTCGCGCTTGGATGATGCCTTTAGTGCAGAAAACCTCAATCCCAATGTGGTATTTACTGCGACAGATACCGATGTAATAAAAACTTACGTTCGTCTTGGTTTGGGTGTTGGTATTATTGCGTCAATGGCTTATGACAGCGAGATGGATGGAGATTTAGCTATATTGGATGCTTCGTCCTTATTTGAAGAAAGTGTGACTCATATCGGCTTTCGAAAGGGCACTTTTCTTCGGGCGTATATGTATGATTTTATTGAGCGCTTTGCTCCTCATCTAGATCGTAAGTTGGTTGATAGGGCGGTTGGCCAAAAGACGCTCATCGAACGCGCAGAGCTTTTTTCTGGTATTGAGGTACCGCAATATTAGTTCTTAAAAATTACTAGTAAACCGCTTAGTTTAGGCTGATTTTATTATATAAAATCGAGATCGGAATTGTTTTCTATTAATTCCTTATTAGCTTCAGAGTTCGAACTTCTATCTTTTAAAACTTCGTTAACAAATTTGAAAAAAAGTGTATATATCTTTATTTCTCCCTCATTCTCAACAATAAAGAATGGGGCCACTCCAATATCATAACTTTGCGCAAGCTCCATACCTTCAGACTTAGGATCATTCTCGTTAGCTATTACAATGGCATCTAGTTTGGCCCAGTGATTTGCTTCCTTAAGACGTCTCTCCACATCCTGGCATTTTTTGCATGGCTCGCCATTTGCTAGGATCTTTTTCACCATGGTTATATGCAAAGTTTTAGCCTACTATTTTCACGACATTTTGTGCGTGTAATCCGCATTCTTTCTGGGTCTGTTCTTCCCACCACCATCTCCCTGCTCGCTCATGTTGGTCTGGCGTTATTGCGCGCGTGCAGGGTTCGCATCCTATAGATACAAAGCCTTTATCGTGAAGCTTATTATAGGGAACATTGTTTTCTCGGATATAACCCCAGACTTCAGTCAAAGACCAGTCTGACAAAGGATTATATTTAACAATTGTATGATCGTCAGTTGAGAAGGATTGATCTTCTTGTGTTTGCGCGAGGTTTATTCGGGTTACACTTTGATCTTTTCTCTGTCCTGTAATCCATGCATCAAGAGATTCTAGCTTCGATTTAAGGGGCCCTATTTTCCGCACAGCACAGCATTCACTATGCCCGTCTTGATAAAAACTATACAAACCTTTTTTTGTTACTAGTTCACGGACTTCCTTAGGGTCAGGCATTAGAACTTCTATATTAATATCATAATGCTTTCTTACTTCTTCAAGGAACTTATATGTTTCCGTATGGAGTCGACCTGTATCTAGAGTAAACACATCCACTGATAATCCCTGTTGAGCGGCCATATCTATCAATACCACATCCTCGGCCCCGCTGAAGGATATCGCAATCCGACCGGCAGGATGATGGGATATAGCGTCCCTTAATACTTGCTGCGGTGATCGACGACCAGTTGTTTTCCTAGGCTTCATTAGCTCGCATCCAGTTACAGATTGGGGCACCATAACAGTGCAGAGCTGACAGAATAAATAATCGATTGATATATGCTTAAAACCTAGTCGTTAAAGGAAATATGATGAAAGTATTATGTTTAGATTTAGAGGGAGTATTAATACCAGAAATCTGGCAAGCAGTTGCAGATCATACCGGGATTGAGGAGCTTCAGAAGACCACTCGAGATATACCGGTTTATACTGATTTAATGGATTTAAGGCTTAAAGTTTTAAATTCTTACGGAATAAATATTGCAACTATCCAGAACGTAATTCAGCAACTCGAGCCACTACCAGGAGCAAACAAGTTTCTTGATTGGGCAAGGTTGAATTATCAGGTCGCTATTATTTCCGATACATTTTACGAATTTGCTGACCCTCTAATGCAAAAACTTAATAGGCCATTGCTGCTATGTCATAAATTAGTAATTCAAAATGAGGCCATTATTGGTTATAAAATCAGGCAACCAGATCCGAAAAGAATGGCTGTAAAGGCCTTCAAATCCCTAGAGTATGAGGTATTCGCTGCAGGCGACTCATACAATGATGTTTCTATGCTTGATGAGGCTGATCATGGATTCTTTTTTCAAGCACCAGAGAAAGTTCTTGTGGACTATCCACAATATCCTTTGGTCTCATCATACGAGGATCTTCAAGCAATTCTTTCTTGAAAATCATCCCTAAGCGCTTTCCGTTGATCAGAAGATGGATCGCTAGTTAGGCCATGCAGCTAAGGTGCTCAGAATTGCGCTTCTTCTGTTGAGCCTGTTAAGGCTGTTACAGAGCTTTCACCTCCTTGTATTACCGTCGCAACCTGATCAAAATATCCCGTTCCTACTTCCTGTTGATGGCTAACAAATGTATATCCGTCATCTGCAGATGCAAACTCCTTTTCTTGGAGTTCTACATATGCTGGCATCTGCCGTTCTGCATAACCTTTCGCGAGATTGAACATATTGAACCACATGCTATGAATTCCAGCTAACGTTATAAATTGGTATTTATATCCCATAGCGGCTAGTTCAACTTGAAATTTGGCAATGGTTGCATCGTCTAGGTTTGCTCGCCAATTAAATGAAGGAGAGCAATTATAAGCCAGCATTTGTGTTGGGTATTCCTTACGAATTGCTTCTGCAAATCTTTTCGCCTCGGTGAGATCGGGAACAGCGGTCTCACACCAAAGAAGATCTGCATAAGGAGCGTACGCAAGCCCCCGGGAAATAGCCTGATCTAATCCAGCTCGCGTTTTATAAAATCCCTCTGGGGTGCGTTCCCCAGTCAGGAATTCCTTATCCCAAGGATCTATGTCGCTTGTTACCATATCAGCGGCGTTGGCGTCAGTTCGTGCTAATAAAACAGTTGGTACGTCGCATACATCAGCTGCTAATCGGGCTGCTATCAGCTTCTGAACGGCCTCTTGTGTCGGAACTAAAACTTTTCCTCCCATGTGGCCACACTTTTTTACTGACGCCAGCTGATCTTCAAAATGAACTCCTGCTGCTCCAGCGGAAATCATGGATTTCATAAGTTCGAATGCATTTAGAATGCCCCCAAATCCAGCTTCAGCATCCGCAATTATAGGAGCGAAATAATCAATACCATCGTCTTCTCCTTTAGACCATTGAATTTCATCAGCGCGACGGAATGCATTATTAATTCTATTAACGAGGGTCGGAACCGAATTCACCGCATATAGCGACTGATCCGGGTACATTGTCTCCGAGTCATTATTATCTGCTGCTACTTGCCAACCGGAGCAATATATTGCTTTCACTCCAGCTTTCACCTGCTGGACAGCTTGACCGCCCGTGACAGCGCCTAAAGAGTTTATGAAATCCTCATTATTTAGATAGGCCCATAACTTATCGGCACCATGCGCTGCAAGAAGATTCCTGTGGGGAATGCTTCCTCTAAGGTTTACGACATCGGACGCGGGATAAGCCCTGGTAACATCCTTCCACCTAGGATTGCTTACCCATTCCTGTTCAAGCTCTTGAATTTGCTCTGTGCGGGGTTTTCTAGGGGTAAAGTGAAGCGCCATGTCAGTTGTTCTCCTGGTACAAATTTGCGAAAAAAATGCAATTTTATAGCTTATCTATATCAATAATAGCGAAACTAAAACAAGTAATATATTCCTAATAAGAATATATTGGATTCCGGCATCATATTACCGGTAACTTAATTAGGCTATAAGCAATGTTGTTCCGCCGTTATAGAACGCTTTTGGCCGGGTTATAATATAATTAGCAACACGACAATGGACCTATCTTAAGCATTCTCTTTTCAAGAGTTTGTGCTCGTATGTTTGTGAAGGGAGCGGAGGACAAATAAAATTTTTAGTCCAACAGCTAAACGGACTTATACCTTATCCGTATTCTTAAGGGTTGCCAGCGTACTAGCCAGGCCGACATAGTTATCCGGCCTAAGCTTGCTAAGCTCCATTTGGGCCTTTTCCGGTATTTCTAATTGGTTCAGCAACTGCTGATACGATTCGCGAGTTAGAGGTTTTCCTCTGGTTAGTGTCTTGAGCTTTTCGTACGGTTCGATGGATCCATATTTTCGCATAACAGTTTGTATAGCTTCAGCGAGCACTGCCCAGTTTGCCTCAAGATCCTCAGCTATAGAGGCCTTATTGACCTTTAGTCTTTTTATACCTCTGATGGAGGATTTATAAGATAGATAAGAGTGTCCAATCGCAGATCCAATGTTTCTAAGAACTGTTGAGTCCGAAAGGTCTCTTTGCCATCTTGACACTTGTAGTTTGCTCGCAATATGCGCTAGTAGCGCATTAGCTATTCCAAGATTCCCTTCAGAATTCTCGAAATCAATTGGATTGATTTTATGAGGCATTGTTGATGAACCCGTTTCGGTTTTTATTTGGAGTTGTTCAAAATAATCTAATGCTATGTAGTGCCAAATATCCTGATTGAAATCCAGGAGTATTTGATTAAACCGAATGATTACATGGAAGTACTCGGCAATATAATCATGTGGTTCAATCTGAGTAGTTACAAGATTAGGCTTGAGCCCTATGGTTTTCACAAAATTACTACTTTCGGCAATCCAATCGATATCGGGATAGGCTACCTTATGAGCATTGAAATTCCCCACTGCTCCATTCATCTTTCCTAGAATATTTACTTGATTGAGTTGGTTTCGTTGTATGGTTAATCTGGTGGTAAATACACTGAGCTCTTTTCCTATTGTGGAAGGAGAGGCGGCTTGTCCATGCGTTCGTGACAGGATGGATAGATCTTCGTTCGATGAGGCAAGCTGGATAATTTGATTTATTAAATCATCCATTAAGCTAATTAGTATTACTCTGCAATCGGCGAGCATTAGAGCGTAGGCCAGATTATTTATATCCTCTGAAGTGCAGCCGAAATGAACAAATTCTATTGAGTTCTTGAGCCCTGAAATATCAGTTAGCCTTTCCTTTACAAAATATTCTGTAGCCTTTACATCATGATTTGTTGCCTCTTCAATTTCTTTTATCCTTCTAGCATCGGCTAAACTGAATTCTTTAAAAATTTTTTCAACATCTAGTATTTGTTTTTTCTTGAGAAGAGGTAGTTCCTTTATGTCAGGATTGTTAGCTAAGCAAAGAAACCATTTGCACTCGACTTCTACGCGATACTTGAACAGAGCTTTCTCGCTAGTGTGCTTGGCTATCTCAGTAAGTTTACTTTGGTAGCGACCATCTAGGGCGCTTATGTTTTCAAGATTCTGATTAGACATTTCTATCTATTACCCCTAGCCGTTGATGTAAAATGATTAATAATGCGCCTTCTCGTATTTTTAATAATTTGCTTTTTGAGAGTTAGTTGCAAGAGGCGACCGCCTAATTGATACCAAAGCCATGAGAAGCGAACGCCCGCAAGCAACATAATACGGATTTCTGCTTCTACTATTCTGTCTTCCAATGCCTCCTCAATTCCATATATTTTAAGAGGTGGGGCAAGTATTGCCAGATTCTCTACATATATCTTTTCTAAGGCGAAAATATCCCCGTCCTCATCTAGAGAGAAGAGATGTTCCCCTAAGCGTGTAAGCGCGCTATTGTTTCTTCTCAACTCGTTAGCAATTTGTAAACAATGCCTACTGTATCGCCTTATATCGTTATTTGCTTCCGTTCCGCTGTTCTTGTTTAGCACAACATCCAGCAAGTCTAAGCCATGCCTATAGCATGTAATATCCTCAAAAATTTTACTCATTGAAGGATTTCCTTTTGCCTTAATCCCACGCACTAAAGCAGCCTTTCCAGAGCTTTCTAAGGGGAGCCCATTAGCAAGCCTGCTAATAAAGATAGCTGCTTGTGCGTTTGCTGCCAAGGTTATTACCTGGTACTCGAGGCGATTAAAAGATTGCGTCATATTTTCCTCCAACACTATCTATCAAGCCGCCACCCAAACACAAATCTCCTTCGTAGAAACATACGAATTGTCCAGTGCTTATTGCACGTTGAGGATTCAAAAAAGAGACAAGGTAGGTCCCATCAGCCCTTGGAGTAACAGTGCATTCTTGATCCATTTGTTGATATCTGATCTTCGCCATGGCAGAAAATTTGGTTGTTCTCGGTGTGACAAGCCAATTTAGATCTTTGGCTGCGAGCCATTTAGCATTCAGATCCTGGATATCTTGACTCACTACTAGCTCGTTATCCGCAGATTTTTTAGCTACTACATACCAAGGTAGGTCTGGTCTATTCTGGGTTCCGCCTATTCTTAGGCCTTGTCTTTGTCCAATGGTGTAATAAGATATTCCCACGTGTTCGCCGATAGTTAGGCCTTCTACATCTCGTATTAAGCCAGTCTTTTCCGGGATATACCGACTGAGAAATTCAGAAAACCTTCTTTCGCCTATGAAACAGATTCCCGTGCTATCCTTTTTATTTGAGTTTTTAAATCCAGCCTTTCTCGCAATATCTCTAACTGAATTTTTTTCTAAAGATCCCAAGGGGAAAAGGCAGTACTGGAGGGCTTCGGATGGTACCGCCAGTAAAAAATAGGTTTGATCTTTCAGCGGATCAGATCCTTTGAGTAGTTTAAAGCTATTATTTTCCCAAAGGCCTCTCGCATAATGTCCTGTTGCTATGTAGTCAGAACCGAGAGCAATGGCATATTTTGCGAATTGTTTAAATTTAATTTCCCTGTTGCATAGAATGTCAGGATTAGGGGTCCTACCAGCTGCGTATTGAGTTAAAAATTCTTCAAAAACATTATCCCAATATTCTGCAGAAAAATTTGCAGTATGTAGTTTTATTTGTAATTGATCACAGACTTTTTGAGCATCCTCTAAATCTTGCTTTGCCGTGCAATATTCGGTTCCATCATCCTCATCCCAATTTTTCATGAATAAGCCAGTTACATCGTATCCGTGTTCCTTGAGCAATAAAGCAGCCACAGAGGAATCCACGCCCCCAGACATGCCTACTATGACTGATGTTCTATTCTTTCCCATTTGGAAGGCTGTGTTCGTGTATCAGATAATTATTTAAGTGTATTCTAGATAATTGTGGCTCACAAATATGCAAAGTAAAACTTAAGTAAAACTATATCCCCGTTATAGCTTATAATAAGACCAATGAAAAAATTAACGCACATAAACGAAAATGGTTCGGCAGAGATGGTCGATATCGGCGATAAAGAGGTCACAAGAAGAAGAGCTGTAGCGACCGGCCTTATCCAAATGAAACCAGATACAATGACGCAGATTTATGAGGGAGATATTGCGAAGGGAGATACGATCGGGATTGCGCGTATAGCTGGTATTCAAGCAGACAAAAATTGCTCTCAATTGATCCCGTTATGTCACCCACTAAGCCTTTCGAAGATTGTGGTCGAGTTTAAAGTGGTCTCGGAGTCATGTCTGCGGATTACCGCGGAATGCATGGTGACTGCGCGAACTGGAGTGGAAATGGAGGCAATGACTGCAGTTAGTGTCGCAGCATTAACGATTTATGATATGTGTAAATCTGTAGACAGATCTATGACCATAGGCCAAATTCAGCTGATTGCTAAGCAGGGAGGCAATTCGGGATCCTGGGAAAGAGTTGAGCCGAAATGATCGGACATCTTAGAATTCTTTTTTTTGCGTCTCTGCGTGACAAACTTGGTATCGATGAAGTAGAAATACCAGCAAGTAAACTCACGAACACCGAGCACTTATTCCAGGCGCTGGATGAGCATATTAGTGATTTTAAACTGGAATTATTGGATACAATCGATATCCGTATAGCAGTAAATCAGGCGATAGTAGATGGATTTTGTGATCTAAAACCCGGTGACGAAATAGCCCTATTGCCTCCTGTTACAGGAGGATAATTCCATGAGTGTAACTGTAAAAACACAGGAGCAGAATTTTGATGTTGGGAAAGAATTGCTAAATCTCCGGGCGCGTCAACAAAACCAATTTGGGGCTGTTGTTAGTTTTGTTGGATTGGTGAGAGATAGTTCTAATTCAAAGGACCTTATTGCTCTAGAGATAGAGCATTATCCGGATATGACCGAAAGTAGTATAGTTGAGATCGTGCGGAAGGCAGAGAATCGCTGGGATATTTTAGATGTCTTGGTTATTCATAGGGTAGGTCGCTTGTATCCATCGGAAGAAATTGTTTTAGTGCAGGTGGCATCACCACATAGGGAAAAGGCATTCGAATGTTGTGAGTTTATTATGGATTATCTCAAAACAGATGCTATTTTTTGGAAAAGAGAAATTACGACTACTGGAAGTTACTACGTCGAATCAAGTGACAGTGATACTAGAAGAAAGGATAGGTGGGATTAGTATCCCATTTAATAAAAGTATTACTAGCGGGCTATGCAGATTTCGCATTGAATCTGTATAATACTGCTCTCGCTTTTTATAATAGTGCTTTCTATTTCTTTAGAAAATAATCTACTATTCTTAAATAATATGGAGTTGTGAATGACCTACAAACACATTAACGTTCCAGAGGTTGGCGAACGAATTAGAGTAAAACCGGATCATTCTTTGGTTGTGCCAGATACCCCTATTATTCCTTTTATAGAAGGAGATGGTATAGGTGTTGATATAACACCAGTGATGATAGAAGTTGTCGATGCAGCAGTAGAAAGTGCTTATGGCGGAGAGCGGAAGATTGCTTGGATGGAGATATATTCTGGTGAGAAATCATTGGAAATCTATGGAGAGGACCAATGGCTGCCAGATGAAACCTTGGAAGCAATGCGAGAGTTTATTATCGGAATAAAAGGACCTATGACGACTCCAGTTGGGGGTGGAATACGCTCGTTAAATGTAGCATTACGACAAGAATTGGATCTGTATGTTTGCCAGCGTCCCGTGAGATGGTTCACTGGCGTTCCCAGTCCAGTTGTTTCACCTGATAAGACTAATATGGTGATCTTTCGTGAGAATACTGAAGATATTTATGCAGGAGTTGAATGGGAGGCTGATTCAGAGGGAGCTGAGAAGGTAATTGATTATCTTCGGACGGAGATGGGAGTTAATAAAATACGGTTTCCCGAAAATTGCGGAATAGGGATAAAACCTATTTCGGCAGAGGGTAGCAAAAGGCTCATAAGAAAGGCATTACAGTATGCGATTGATGAGAATAGAGCGTCTTTAACATTCGTTCATAAAGGCAATATCATGAAGTTCACTGAAGGGGCATTTAAGGATTGGGGTTACGAGCTTGCTGTCGAGGAATTTGGAGCTCAACCGCTGGATGGCGGACCTTGGCATGAACTAGAGAATCCAAACACTGGGACAAAGATAATCATTAAGGATGTGATAGCTGATGCTATGTTGCAGCAGGTTCTAACTCGTCCCGATGAATATGATGTGATAGCTACAATGAATCTAAATGGGGATTACTTATCAGATGCACTTGCAGCCCAAGTCGGTGGGATAGGGATCGCTCCTGGCGCGAATATAGGGGATACGGTCGCCTTGTTTGAGGCAACTCATGGAACGGCACCAAAGTATGCTGGCCAAGATAAAGTTAATCCTGGTTCGTTAATATTGTCGGCTGAGATGATGCTTAGGCATATGGGGTGGCGCGAAGCTGCAGATAAAATAATATCGGGGATGGAGAGCGCTATATCGGAGCGCACCGTCACTTATGATTTTGAGCGACTAATGGATGAGGCAACATTGCTCAAGTGCTCCGAATTTGGAGACGCTATCATTTCTAAGATGTAAGCGCCGTTCTAACCTTAAACTAGCTTCAGCTAAAGATCTTTTTATGCATTGCCTGGTTGGGGTTCTGATTCTTCATCTGTAGAAGAAGCTCGTATATTGGTTGCATGATAGCCTTTGTCTCCCTCAACCCTGTCGAATTCTACTCGTTGACCGGATTTAAGAGTTTTGTAACCATCCATTTCTATCGATGAATAGTGGGCAAAGAGATCTTCTCCTCCCTCATCAGAAAGAATAAAACCATACCCTTTTGCGTTATTGAACCATTTGACTTGTCCCGTTGCCATTTCTCCCTCCTGTCGTTCATCTTGCTTAAGAACGCAGTTGACACTACTGCAACGTTGGGCCTGGGTTATCAACACTGTTCAGACTTCACGTTGAAGCTGTATTTAAGTCTGTTTTAGACTTTTCCCCAAATACTGACTTTCCATGGAAATGGTTACATAGTCAAGAGTCACAATTTTTGTGATTTAGTCGATTAAGTATTTTTTTCTCAATAGTCTTCGCTATTTGATAAATTTCACAATGTTCCGTGGTCTTTCTCTTTAACTATCAGGTAAACTCTAGACAATGATAATTGTATCGCGAAATATTAGGATTCTAGCCAGCGTGCGAGGCCAAGATGATGATTCTGAGTCGGATTCTAACCTCGGTGTAGTTACTCTCACAGAAAAGCCGAAGCTGGCGAAACCTCCTTTATATAAGGTTATCCTATTGAACGATGACTATACTCCCATGGAATTTGTCGTTCATGTGCTGGAAAACTTTTTCTCAATGCCGCGAGAAAAAGCAACACAACTTATGCTGGCGATTCACACACAAGGGTCGGCCGTTGCTGGAACATTTCCTAAAGATATTGCTGAAACAAAATCAGAGGAAGTAAACCGCTATTCCCAAGAAAACCAACACCCTCTCATCTCAACCGTAGAAATAACTGATTAGTAGGTATCAATAGTTATGATGCTCAGAAAAGACTTAGAATTGACATTAAACCAAGCATTTCAAAAAGCCGGAGAAGACGGTTATGAGTATATGACTGTCGAGCATCTACTCCTGGCACTTTTAGATAATGATTCGGCTTTCGACGTCCTTAGGAATGTAGGATCAGATATAGAAGGTTTGAAAAAAGATTTGACAGACTATATCGAGTCGACCATTCCCAAATCAAAGGAAGGTGAGCGGCCTAAGGAAGTCCAGGGTACTTTGGGTTTTCAGCGAGTTCTGCAGCGAGCAGTTTTTCACGTGCAGTCATCTGGGAAGAAAGAGGTAGTTGGCGGGAATATTTTAGTGGCGATTTTTAGTGAGCAAGAAAGCCACGCTGTATTTTTATTAAAGCAGCAGGGGATAGCACGCATCGATATCGTCAATTACATAGCTCATGGAATATCTAAATTGGGAGAGGAAGAAACCAGTTCCGATAAAGATGAAGATGAGGATTTGGGAGAGGAGGCCAGCAGAGCTCAAGCCCCGCTGAATGCTTTTGCGCTGAATTTAAATGAGTTGGCTAAGAATGGCAGAATAGATCCGCTAATAGGAAGAGAGCATGAAGTTGAAAGAGTAATTCAAATTCTCTGTCGCAGAAGAAAGAATAATCCATTGTTAGTCGGCGAGTCCGGTGTTGGAAAAACTGCAATAGCGGAAGGTCTGGCAAAGAGAATAGTAGACGGAGAAGTACCTGAGGTTGTTCTTGATAGCACGATTTATGCGCTAGATTTGGGAGCACTTTTAGCGGGTACAAAGTATCGAGGTGACTTTGAAAAGAGGTTCAAGGCGGTGCTAAAGGAATTGCAAGAAGAAGAGGGAGCAATACTATTCATAGACGAAATTCATACCATTATTGGCGCGGGAGCGGCTAGTGGTGGGGTAATGGATGCTTCTAATTTGCTCAAACCTGTTCTAACTTCTGGAACTATTAAATGTATGGGCTCCACAACCTATCAAGAATACCGAGGTATTTTCGATAAGGATCGAGCATTATCAAGACGCTTTCAAAAGATAGACGTTGTAGAGCCGGATGTTGATGATACCTATCGTATTCTGAGAGGTTTAAAATCTAGGTTTGAGGAGCACTTCAATCTTCGTTATACCGATAAAGCTCTTCGGGCTGCAGCTGAACTGGCTGATAGATACATAACGGATCGTTTTCAACCGGATAAGGCGATAGATGTGCTTGATGAGGTTGGTGCTGCTCAGCAATTATTATCACCAAGAAAACGAAGAAAAAGTATAAATGCGACTGATGTCGAAGGGGTTATCGCTAAAATAGCTAGAATACCATCTGCACAGGTAAGCTCCTCCGATAAAGAGGCATTAAAGGATATTGATGCAAAATTAAAGCTAGTGGTATTTGGTCAAGATAAAGCTATTGATACTCTGTCGTCCGCCATTAAATTATCTAGAGCTGGTCTGAAATCCGCAGACAAGCCAATTGGCTCATTCTTGTTTGCTGGCCCTACAGGCGTTGGAAAAACCGAAGTATGTAAGCAATTATCGAATATTATGGGGGTAGAATTACTTCGATATGATATGTCTGAGTATATGGAAAGACATACTGTTTCAAGGCTTATTGGAGCACCTCCCGGCTACGTAGGCTTCGATCAAGGCGGGCTATTAACTGAGGCTGTTACTAAGCATCCCCACAGCATACTTCTTCTTGATGAGATAGAGAAAGCTCATCCTGAGGTTTTTAACCTGTTATTACAGGTTATGGACCATGGAACGCTTACCGATAATAATGGCCGAAAGGCTGATTTCCGGAATGTCATTTTAGTAATGACTACAAATGCAGGTGCGCAAGATATATCTAGAGCTTCGATTGGATTTACAGAGCAGGATCACTCATCAGACGGATTAGAAGCTATCAAAAAGATTTTTACGCCAGAGTTTAGAAATCGGCTGGACGCGACGGTTCAGTTCAATTCTCTAGGGCTGGAAGTTATAAAAACTGTCGTCGATAAATTCCTTGTTGAACTTCAGGCTCAACTTGATGCAAAGAAGGTTATGCTTGAGGTAACCGACGATGCTAGGGATTGGATAGCGAGAGAAGGATACGATGAGACTATGGGAGCGCGTCCTATGCAACGTTTGATTCAAGACAAAATAAAACGACAAATTGCTGAAGATGTACTTTTTGGTTCTCTATCTAAAGATGGGGGCGTCGTCCAGGTTAGCGTTGAGAACAATGATATTAGTTTGCGATTCGAGGGTGCAAAAGAAAATGCTTCAGAAATGGTTTAGAAACTAATTGCGAAAAGTAATCCTGCCCTTGGATAGGTCATAGGGTGTTAACTCTACTTTAACTTGGTCTCCGGTTAGAATGCGTATGTAGTTTTTGCGCATTTTTCCAGAGATATGCGCAGTCACTATGTGACCGTTTTCCAGCTCAACACGAAACATAGTATTAGGAAGGGTATCCACTACCGTTCCATCCATTTCAATCTGTTCTTCTTTTGCCATTTATATCCTCATATATTTCTAATCAGACGTTCTGTACTTAACAATTAATTTTGCCTCAGGAAGCAGCGAAGTACCACTCCACGGTTAATCCAGCGTCTTCCAGTTATTATTTGAGTAAATCTCAATAGGTCTGTATTGCGCTTTATAGGCCATTTTCTTTGAGTTTTTTATCCAGTAACCTAAATAAAGGTATTTAAGGCCTAGAGCTTGACAGTACTCAAGTTGCTTCAAAATACTGTATACGCCTAAGCTGCGTTTCGCTTCATAAGGCTCAAAAAAGCTATACATTGCAGAGATTCCTGATCTTTGCTTGTCTGTCACCGCTACCGCCATTAGTTTGTTTTTTTTGTAGGCTGATAAAAAGAAAGTATCAGACCATTGACTGAATAAAAAAGAACGGAATTGTTCGCGGGTTGGAGGGTACATGTCTCCGTCCACATGCCGTTCTGAAATATAGTTTGAGTAAAGATTATAGTATTTAGCGCTATCCGCGGCCGCCTCTATACGAATTTCAAGATCATTATTTTTCTTTAAAACACGTTTATGGTGTTTTTTTAGTATGAACCGTTCTGCTATTACCCTCACTGGTATACAGGCCTTGCAGGATGCACAGTTAGGTTTATAGAGGTGCCCGCCACTCCTTCTAAATCCGCTATCGGCAAGATCTTGGTATAACTCACTAGTAATTGTTTCTCGGGGATCGAGAAACATTGTTCTAGCATTACGCAGCGGTAGGTAGCTGCAGGTGTGAGCGGGGGTCACAAAAAACTGTTTACTTCCTAGTTCTCCTTTCATTTGTAGGATTCCAATTGCGCCGGATTAAAAGGCTTTAAATGCCAAAAATCTTCATTAGTATTCGCTTGAGAGCTCCCAGAGAGGAGATCTAGGAAAGTATTACGGGGAATCTCTCTAACCCCCAAGGTTTTTAGGTGCGGAGTCATAAATTGACAGTCTATTAGCTTGAATTTATTGGATATTAGGATTTTTGATAGCGCATACAGAGCTATCTTAGAGCCATTACTTTTATTGGAAAACATTGATTCAGCAAAAAATATTTTACCCAATGATACTCCGTATAATCCTCCGCAGAGACCATTATCTAGCCAAACCTCTATTGAATGAGCATAGCCGAGGTTATGAAGGCCAATATAGGCAGCCTTCATGCCTTTAGTTATCCAAGTAGCCGAGTCTCCGTCTCTTGGAGCTGCGCAGCTATTTATCACATCAATGAATTTTTCATCGATGCTTACTCGATATCTTCCCGAACGAATAGCTTTCATAAGAGTTCGAGATGCATGAAATTGTTCGGGTATCATTACGGCCCTGGGGTCTGGGCACCACCACATAATCTCCTGGTCTTCTGAAAACCATGGGAATATTCCCTTGGAGTAGGCTTCGAGTAAATGAGCAGCATCGATCTTCCCTCCGATTGCCATTAAACCATCAGATGTAGTAAACGACGTTTTTGGATCTGGGAGTAGGGATGTTCTTCTCATTAAGCCCTTTCTATCCTTTTATTCGCTTTCGTTTAACATAGCTTTTTCAAGAATATCTCTGAAGGATTGGCTTTTGGCATGGCCGCTAATAATATCCAGGAGTGTTAAACCTTGATTGCTCGTTGCGCGCACGCTCCTTCCAGCCGATTGGAAATATTCAATAAAGCGCTCAAAGTCATTAGCTCGCATGCTTCTGTATGCGTTCAGCAGTGCGCTAAAATCAGAGCTTTTTTCGGAACCCATTGATGCTTTAGCTAAGAAACTTCTAATGCGATCGTCATCCCATACTTCATCAATTATTTTTGCTTTATCTGGTCTCATAGATCGATAATGTTGCTAAAAATTGAACTATAAACTAATTTGCATCCGTTTACGTAAAATTATAAATCACAGTACTTGTAGATTTTCTATATAAAGCATTGAAAAGAAAGGGGAATTGATGTCTATTTTGATTCAATATAGACTTCCTTAATGGTATAGGAGTCACGATGGCCTCAGTAAAACTGCCTTTACGAGAGATCGGTTTCGTTATTTTTTCAGCAATCGCGCTGTACATGCTTCTAGCTATACTTTCCCACGATACGAACGATCCATCATTTAGCTTTACGGGAACAACAAACTCTGGAGCTGTTCAAAACTTGGCCGGTATTGGGGGTGCTTACTTCGCTGATTTTGCTTTCTATATGCTTGGAGCTATGTCTTACATATTCCCATTTATATTATTTTTTGAAGGGCTTAGGGTGTTGCGAGGTGGCATAGTTTATCGTGACTGGAGGTTAATAGCAGCACTTGAGTCCGGGTGGGTGCTAGTACTGATAGCTGGCTGTATTATAGCTAAGCTACATTTCGCGCCTGGGGCTGCTCTTCCAGCTGGGACTGGCGGTATTATTGGCGAGAGTATCTCAATATATGGCTTGAAGTTTTTTGGCCTGCAAGGTTTGACCTTGCTATCCCTGATGTTCTTTTTGGTGGGAACTCAATTAGCCCTTGGCTTTAGTTGGATACATATTATCGAATGGATAGGAGAGTTTATACATGCGGTTTGGGGGCATTTTAGGTCGAGAGTATATCGCATAACAGAAAAGGCAAAGCGATATTGGAAAGAACGAGCTGGAACTAAAAAGCGGGTTCTCGAAAGGAGTACAGCCCTTAAAAAAGAGAAGATAAAGAGGAAATCTAGGAAGCCGCCAGCAATAAAAGAGACAAATTCTAAGCCCCCAGTTGTAGCCAAACAGGAAAGGCTTTTCGATACTAAAAGTGCGTTGGAATTGCCTGATCTTAACTTACTGGATGATAGCAGGGTCGATGACGAATCAGGATTTACAGAGGATTCAATACAAGCGATGTCTCGATTGCTTGAGCTGAAGCTGAATGATTTTGGAGTAGATGCTCAAGTAGTATCAGTCCTTCCAGGGCCTGTTGTTACGAGATTCGAGGTTCAGCCAGCGCCAGGTGTAAAGGTTCAGAAGATAACCGCTTTAGCGAAAGATTTAGCGAGATCATTAGCAGTAGTGAGTGTGCGAATAGTTGAAGTAATTCCTGGTAAATCAGTGGTCGGGATAGAAACACCGAATGAAAGGAGAGAAACTGTTCGGCTAAAGGAGGTTTTTAGTACCCCTATCTTCCAAGAATCTAAATCCAACTTAACCCTAGCGCTAGGTAAGGATATAGCAGGCCAACCAGTCATCGCTGATGTAGCCCGAATGCCTCATCTTTTGGTAGCAGGGACAACTGGTTCTGGGAAATCAGTAGGCATAAATGCGATGCTGCTGAGTATTTTGTATAAAGCGACTCCTGATCAAGTCAGGTTGATACTTGTCGACCCAAAAATGCTTGAATTAGCTGTATATGAAGGAATTCCACATCTATTGACCCCAGTCGTAACGGATATGAAGGAAGCGGCTCATGCTTTGAATTGGTGTGTAGGAGAAATGGAGCGTCGCTATCAATTAATGGCCGCCACAGGGGTGCGTAATCTTGGGGGGCTGAATAGAAAAATTTCGGAGGCAATTGGTAAAGGGCAACCTTTGCGAGATCCTTTGTGGGAAGGGGAGAGTGAGCTCGATGCCCCGGAGCTAGAAGCGCTTCCTACAATTGTCGTAGTTATTGATGAGTTCGCGGATATGATGATGGTAGTTGGTAAAAAAGTAGAACAATTAATAGCTCGAATAGCGCAAAAGGCCAGAGCTGCTGGGATACATCTTATCCTAGCAACACAACGACCATCTGTAGATGTCATTACTGGTCTAATAAAGGCGAATATACCGACAAGGATAAGCTACCAAGTCAGTTCTAGGGTCGACTCAAGAACAATTTTAGATCAAGGTGGAGCTGAGCAGCTTCTGGGGCATGGCGATATGCTGTATCTACCGCCGGGAACCGCAATGCCGGTTAGGGTTCACGGAGCATTTGTTGATGACGATGAGGAACATAGACTGGTTAGCGATTGGAAGCAACGAGGAGCAGCAACTTATAATGAGGAAGTGATTTCTGGATCTACGGATTCAACGCAATCTTTTGACTCAAGCGGTACGGATGAGGAAGATCCCCTCTATGATGAAGCTGTTTCTTTTGTAATTGAATCGCGAAAGGTATCTATCTCGTCAGTTCAGAGACGCCTTAGAATTGGCTATAATAGAGCTGCCCGTTTGGTCGAAACTATGGAAAAAGCAGGGGTTGTCTCGGAGATGAATACAAATGGTAGCCGTGAAGTCTTGGCTCCCCGTAACTAGTGGATTAGCGACTTTAGCTTTAGCAAGTGTGCTTAATGCTGGGGTAACTACGGTTGATAATCTTGTCAGTCTTTTGAGGACCAATAATCCTTATTTTGCTAGTTACCAGCAGATTATAAAAGACGTTAATGGAGTAATTATAGAAGAATCGCAGGGACAAGTTGGGATTAGAGGGGAGGAGCTTCGCTGGATTACTAATCAACCTTTTGAGCAGGTAATCATCGTTAGTGATGGGAAAATATCGATCTACGATCCTGATATAGCTCAAGTGATACATCGAAAAATAGAGGAGAGCTTCTACATTAATCCAATGGGCCTTCTTGTCGCGAAAAATACTGACATACTGAGTAAGTTTAACGTTAGAACTATTGACGCTGATGTCGGTCTTTCGTTTAGCTTAACCCCTATAGGGGCGGACCCCATTATGCCCGCTTTCATAATTTCATTTGAGAATGATTTTCTAAAAGAGATAAATATATCTGGAGAATTTGGCCAACAAATAGGAATCAAATTCTACCAATCTAGTACAGATATAGAAGGCGATGTATTTGGTTTAAATTTGAAAGCCCTAGAAAACGTAGACGTTATAGGGGAAAGATAGAGGATGAAATTTGGAATGGGGCTACAACTAGTTCTAGTGGCTGCGGGAGGGGCAGTGGGAGCCACTTTACGATACCTTGCTGGGGTATTAATTCCAGTAGGGTTTGGTTTTCCATGGGCAACACTAGCAGTAAATGTTATCGGTTGCTTTTCAATCGGATTAATTGTCGGATATTTCGAAAATGAACTTTGGTACCAAAATTGGGGGAGATACTTAATCGTTATCGGTATCCTCGGTGGATTGACAACATTTTCTGCGTTTTCCTATGAAATAATAGATTTAGGAAACAATGATCGGTGGTCATTAGCTGCGAGCTATGCGCTTATTAGTATCTTGGGGAGTCTTGTTGCTGCAGTACTCGGTTACAAGCTGGCTAATCAATTGGTGGGATAAAAATATATGTTGGATGCTAAGTTATTACGCAAATCTCCAGATATGGTACATGAAAGGCTTGCGATTAAAGGGTACAAATTTGATATTGAGAAATTTTCAAGAATTGATTCTGAGCGTCGCTTGAGTCTTCAAGAAGTGGAACGATTGCAGGAGGAAAGAAATACAGTATCTAAATCCATAGGAAGCAAAAAAAAGAAGAATGAAGATGCTGAAGAATTATTAGCGAGGATGGGCAATTTAAATAAGAGCCTATCTTTAGAAAAGTCAAAATACTCTAGCATCGATGCCGCCTATCAAGAACTTCTCCTTGAAATTCCTAATCTTCCGGCCCAGGAAGTACCAAAAGGTTCTAGTGAAAATGAAAATATTGAGTTGAGTAGATGGGGAAAGCCTCGAGAATTCGAGTTTGAAGCTAAAGATCATGTCGATTTAACAAATTCAGGATACTTGGATTTTGAGACGGCAAGTAAAATTACAGGTAGTCGATTCGTAGTTATGCATGGAGCTATTGCTAGATTGCATAGGGCGTTAGCTCAATTCATGCTCGATGTACATATTGCTGAAAATGGTTTTAGTGAAGTATATGTTCCCTACTTAGTAAATCGGGAATCCTTAGTTGCGACCGGTCAGCTACCCAAATTTGAGAAGGATCAGTTTAGATTAACGGACCCGGAAGATTGGTATTTGACTCCGACGGCCGAGGTGCCAGTAACCAATATCTATAGAGATAGAATACTGGAAGAAAGTGATCTCCCTATACGCCATGTCAGCCATACCCCATGTTTTCGGAGTGAGGCGGGAAGTTATGGGAAAGATACTCGTGGAATGATACGACAGCATCAGTTTGAAAAAATCGAGTTGGTAATGCTTACCCAACCAGAAAAATCATGGGAGGCATTAGACGAATTGGTAAATTCTGCATCGTCCATACTAAAAAAATTAGATTTACCGTTTCGGTCCGTCATGTTGTGTGGTGGGGATCTAGGTTTTTCGTCGGCCAAGACTATTGATCTAGAAGTTTGGCTGCCCGGTCAAGGGGTTTTTCGTGAAATCTCATCATGCAGTAATTTTTTGGATTTTCAATCACGCCGTTTGCATACTAGATATAAAGCGAAAAACGAAAAGAAAACGTCGCTTCCGCACACATTAAATGGATCTGGTTTGGCTGTTGGTAGGGCGTTGGTGGCTGTTATAGAAAATTATCAGGATTCCTCGAATAATATCGTAATACCAGACTGTCTTCGGAGTTATATGGATGGGCAGAATTACATCGATTTAGATGTTAGAGGCACCTAAGTTTATGGAATATCTTCCGCTATTTATTAATCTAAAGAATCGAAATTGTTTGGTGGTTGGTGGTGGTGATGTTGCGACTAGGAAAATTGAGTTATTGCTAACGGCTTCAGCAAAAATTACAGTTATCGCGAAAAGCAACTCAGTAGCTATTGATGAATTTTCTAATTCAAACCAAGTTACGTTAAAAAAAAGAGAGTTTCGCAAAGATGATGTGGACTCATATTATTTCGTGGTCGCTTGTACAAATGATAAAAAAGTAAACCAGAACATTTTCAGGGCGTGCGAAGATAAAACCATCTTAGTGAATACTGTCGATAATCCAGAGCTATGCACGGCAATTTTTCCAGCTATTATAGATAGATCCCCGGTTATTGTAGGAATCTCTAGCGGTGGCAGATCGCCGACCCTAGCAAGAATAATTAAGCATTGGATAGAACAACGACTTCCATCTAGATTAGGGGGTGTTGCTGAATTTATTAGGGAGAGGAGGGGAAAAGTCCAGGACAGTATTTCTAGCATTGCTGGAAGGCAGAATTTTTGGAGCGAACTACTTAACGGTATTTTCTTAGAAAAACTACTTCGCAATAAAATAGAGTCTGCTGATGATATTTTTCATAGGCAGCTTGAGGTCTTCGAAGAAGAGAAAATACTGGGTGAGGTGTTCTTGATTGGAGCTGGACCAGGAGATCCAGAATTGATAACACTCAAAGGGGCGAGACTTCTGAATTCTGCTGATATTGTTTTCTATGATAATTTGATTGATCAAAAGATGCTTGAATTGATTCGGCGGGATGCGGACAAAGTATACGTTGGTAAAAAGAGGAAATTTCCAGGCATACGTCAAGAAGCAATAAATAAACTATTAGTTGAAAATGCAAGGGCTGGAAAGCGGGTTGTGCGCCTAAAGGGTGGTGATCCATTAATATTTGGTAGAGCAGGCGAAGAATTAGAAGCTCTTTCCAAAGAAAACATTCCTTTCGAGGTTATTCCTGGGATAACAGCCGCCTCTGGCGGTGCTAGTTATGCCGGAATACCATTAACACATAGGGACGTATCGCAGTCTGTGCGATTTATTACAGGCCATCGAGTCTATGATCACGTGAACCTGAATTGGCCTGAGCTTGCAAAGGATAATCAGACGTTAGTCATATACATGGGGCTAGCTTGGATAAAAGAAATAATGGAGCAGTTAGCCAGAAATGGCTTAGATCCCAAAACACCTGCAGCGATTATCGATAAAGCAACGATGCCCGAGCAAAAAGTTGTTATAGGAACAATTGCTAACTTGGCTCAAAAGGCCAAATCTGCATTGATAAATGGTCCCACCATCATTATTGTCGGAATCGTTGTAGATTATCGCTCTGAAGGCTCTAAAGACAGCTCGCAGGCTTAGGTATCCCAGCAATTCTAGCAATACCTTTTGTTGAACTTCCAGGGAAGAGACTCATGAGGTATAGACTGCTTCCCTTTGAATCTCCCAAGTTATTTCTTGCATAGGTTACGAGGCCTCGCCATTCTGGAGAGAGGTCATACTCACTATAGAATTTTCTAGCTAGATAAATAACTTCCCAGTGCGCTTTTGTAAGTTTGATACCCTCTGAGATTGCTATCTCGATTGCAATGTCCTTCGACCATTCCACCATTGCTCGGGCCTCCTCTTCTTGGGGTTGGGTATTTATCTCCATGTGATAATACTCTCGTGCTCCACTACAAGGGCAACAAATTCTTCGTAATTAATCAGGGTGATATCATCTGATATAGAATCACTTAGACCTCGAGTAACCACGTCTCGTTGAATTGCAAAGGTCCTTGGGACTTGTAATTGTTCAGATGCATAAAC
>PAMO01000033.1 GCA_002707325.1 Gammaproteobacteria bacterium | reverse complement strand
GTGGTTTAAGGAGCTCGCTTGGAAAGCGTGTATACGGAAACGTATCGTGGGTTCGAATCCCACCCTCTCCGCCATATACCTGTTTAGGACAGCATAAAAGGAACCTAAAAATGCACTATATTGCCCTAATTCGTTGTTGGGAGTAGATTTAGGTCCATTGGACTTTGAGGAAGGTCATGCGGCTCCTATTAAAGACAGCACTACTCATTAGCCTAGCCACACTGGCCATGCCAGGGTGGGCGAAATGGGAGTGTGTTAGTGGGCATCTGACGAATGATTTAATTGAAGGGAGTATTAGCTCATGGATCTTGGTCTAAAAGGGAAAAAGGCGATTATAACAGGCGGGTCCCGAGGACTTGGTCGCGCTATTGGCGAAAGTTTATTGCGAGAGGGGGCAATTGTTTCCTTCTGTTCTAGAAAAGCTGTCATAGCCCCAGAAGATGAAGATCCCCGTTTCGGAGGTCAGGTTCGTACAGAAGGAGTTGATGAGGCCACTGAAAGAATGTCGGCATTAGGAGAGGTGTATGGTTCCGTCGTTGATGCTGCGGATCGCGATCAACTTGTCCAATGGGTTAATCAAGCAGCAAAAACTATGGGTGGTATCGATATTGTTGTTTCTAATACGAGTGCTTTAGGTTCGCAACCTCGATCACCTGAGGGATGGCAGCGTCAGTTCGACGTCGACATTATGTCTGCAGTGACACTTTGGGATACCGCGTACCCATTTCTTAAAGAATCGGATGGGGGTGCTTTTGTCCAAATATCGACCATTACAGCGGTCGATTATCACGCTTATGGTAAAGCCTCCCAAAGTTATGGGGCCTTCAAAGGCGCGTTAGTGAATTATGTATGTCAGCTAGCATACGAGTATATGGGTGAGGGCATAAGGGCGAATACGGTTTCACCAGGGCCGATTTTTGTTGAGGGTGGTTCTTGGGACAAAATTCAAAGGGCTATGCCTGATTATTATAGTGAGAATGTTGCTAGACAACCTGCTGGAAGACTGGGTAAACCGGAAGAGGTGGCCGACTTAGTTTCGTTTTTAGCTAGTCCTAGAGCCTCATGGATTACCGGGGAAAACATCATTATTGACGGTGGCTTTACAACCTATATGAAGTACTAGTAAGCCTTTCCAGGGTGGGCAGGGTGATGGGGTAATAGTGGCCCTCCTAGCTGCTACGATTAGACTTAGCAATAAGATGGTGTAATATTATTGAATGTTTACAAATTTAGTTTTTATTTTCTTAGTTTTCCTACTACTTTATATCGTTTATCTGGGTATAAAGGTCGTCCCTCAGTCAAAAGTATTTATCATTGAAAGATTTGGTAAGTTCACGAAGTCTTTGGAATCTGGCTTGTCGATTATTGTTCCTTTTGTGGACAGAGTTGCGTTTAAGGTAGATATATTAGAGAGGCAATTACCGGCGTTTAAAATTTCAGTCATTACAGAAGATAATGTTGAGGTTGGCTTAGAGTCGACTGTGTTTTTTAGAGTTCTTGATGGAGCTAAGTCGGTTTACAGAATAAGAGATGTAAATGCGGCTATTCAAAATACCGCTATATCTGTAATTCGGTCCGCTGCAGGCAAGCTAGAACTAGATGATCTGCAGTCGAGTAGAGAGTCCATGAATCAAGAGATAGCTGAGAGGCTGACTGAAGCAGCGGGAGTTTGGGGTGTAGAAGTTACAAGGACTGAAATACTTGACGTACTGGTTGATGAGCAAACGAAAGATTCACAGAGACAGCAATTAAATGCTGAGCGCGAGAGAAGGGCGGCCATAGCTAAAGCAGAGGGCGATAAAAGAAGTATTGAGCTTAAGGCAGATGCTGAATTATATGAAGCTGAGAAACAGGCGGAGGCAGTTAAAGTCACAGCAGATGCTGAAGCATACGCTGTGAAAATAAAGGCTGAAGCTGATGCAGAGCAAACTAGATTAGTCGCAAGCGCTATTAAAGAGGACGGCCAGCCTGCTATTGATTTTGAAATAATGAAACGCCAGGTTGATGGCATAACGCTGCTAGCATCGTCCAATCAAACCAAGACTTTAATTGTGCCTTCGGATGTGACTAAAGCTCTAGGTACCCTTGAGGTTCTTATGGACAATATAAAAAATAATGCTGACTGAGGTTATATTGTTAAGTGGTAATGCATGGCTCATTATCGGTCTTATTTTGTGCATTTTAGAACTTTCTAACGGAAGCCTTATATTTTTCTTACCCATGGGTATTTCCGCTTTGATAGTAGGATTGATACTTAAACTTCAAGAGTCAGGAAATCTTTCAGTTTTAATGTCAGATTGGGCTTGGACAGCTACTGTTTGGGCTCTTTTATCACTAGTGTTATCTCTACTGCTAAATAGGCTGATGAGGCGCAAGAAGGATGATACCGCGGATATTAATCAATATTAGACGGGTGTTCGCCACTCCGATTCGACTCGTCATGAAGATGGATTTTAGTTACGCCATTTGATTGAGTTAGCCGTCCTAGAAACCAAAAAAAAGCATCTTGCGTGGATTAAGATGCTATGCAACGATCATATATACAAATGAAATAGAGGGTAAACAAATGCGAGAAGAGCTTGGACTATTTATTGATACAAAAGATGGCGACTGGATTGATCTTGGTCTCCCGAATAGCGAACCCGGGGAAAACGCCATGATGGTGTTACGGATTAGTGAGGAGAATGGGTCATACACCGCATTGATCAAGTCAAAGGCTGGGACACAGATTCCACCGCACATTCATTTGGGTGAGACTGTGGTATACGTTCTTGAAGGTGCTCTAGAATACCATGGAGGAGTGGCGATGCCCGGTGGATATGTTTATGAGCCATCAGGTGCGGTACATGAGGCGACCAAGCACGATGTGGATACGATGTATTTTGTCCATGTGCAAAATGGAGCCATTTTTTATAACGAAGACGGTAGTGAAGGGCCAGTATACGATTGGCGCGCGGTGATGGATATTCGTGATGCTCACTTGGCGTCTAGGTCCTGAAGGATTGGCTAAAGTATGACAAAAACAAAGACAGTATTGGTGACGGGAGCAGGTTCCGGATTTGGTAAAGGGGCCAGTATTGCGCTTGCTGCTCGTGGCCATAACGTTATCGCATCTACCGAGACTGATGCGCAGGCAGTCGCATTATCAGCGGAGGCTCCAGAGTTAGTTGTGGAGCGTATTGATATAACTGGTTCTGATATTGATAAAGTAACGGAATGGGATATTGACGTCCTGATCAATAATGCTGGAATGGGACAGACAGGACCAATGGCCGATGTTCCGATGGATCGGGTACGAAAAATATTCGAGGTTAATGTGTTTGGTACGCTTGCTATCACACAGAGAGTGCTGGCTGGGATGATTGCCAAAGGTGCCGGTCGAGTGATTGTTATGTCATCGGTCGGCGGACTGGATTCCTTCCCGACTTTTGGACCTTACTGCATGAGCAAACATGCTTTGGAGGGTATGGGAAAAGCCATGCGTGCCGAATTGGCACCTCAAGGTATTGATGTATGCATGATCAACCCAGGACCACACAATACCGGTTTTAATGATGCAATGGCTGAGACCATGTGGGAATGGTTCGATGACAATTCACTACAGGCTCCCAATAAGGCCATGTTCACAGCAGTGCGGGAGGCTGCCACAACTGATCAAATGGATCCGATGGTAGTAGTAGATAAGTTAGTCGAGCTTACGGAGGCAGAAGTTACCAGCGAGCACAATATTGTTCCACCGGAAGGAGGAGTGGACGAGCTTACGGAGGTGAGTGGTCAGAGCGACTAGACATAGACATAGATAGCAAAAGTGAACCCAGATAAAATACAGGGAATCTATGATCAGTTGAAGCGGAAGTGCATGGTGCATATGAATAATTCGTTAGCCTCTTACCGAAAATGCTAGCCAGTATCATTATTCGAACTCTCAACGAGGAAAAACACCTCGATGAACTCTTGCGACAAATAAAACAGCAAGTTACAGATAATCTGCAATACGAAATTATTCTTGTTGATTCCGGTTCTGATGATGGGACTCTTGCCATCGCGGAGTCCCATGATTGTAAGATAATCAATATAAAGCGAAAAGATTTTTCATTTGGTCGCTCGCTCAACCTTGGTTGTGCAGCATCAGTTGGTGACTATCTTGTTATGATAAGCGGTCATTGTGTCCCTACTAGCTCTGAATGGTTACAAGCTTTGTGTAATCCACTGATTCAAGGTAAATCTGCCTATTCCTATGGGAGACAAATTGGTGGAGAGCTGAGCTGGTATAGTGAGCTTAGAATTTTTGAAAGGTACTATCCGAAACAGAGCACTATCCCTCAGGAGGGTTTCTACTGTAATAACGCTAATTCTGCTCTTAGAAGAACTGCCTGGGAGAATTCTAAATTTGACGAAGAATTAACTGGCCTTGAGGACATGGAGTTGGCCAAACGTTTGGTAGAACGAGGCGAAAAAATCGCCTACGTTTCAGAGTCTTGCGTTTTTCACTACCATGAAGAGAACTGGTCTCAGGTCAAAAGGAGGTTTGAACGGGAGGCGATTGCGCTACAAAGGATTATGCCACAGGTACATATTCATGTTGATGACCTTATTAGGTATATTTTTTCGAGCATTAACCTCGACATGAGAGTAGCGGCCCGTGAGAAGGTATTATTAAAGAGTACTCTGGAGATAATTCAGTATCGCCTTGCGCAATATTGGGGGAGTTACGTTGGTAACCATGATCATCGGAAATTATCTTTCAAGCAGAAAGAAGAATACTTTTATCCTCTGCCAATTAAGGAGAAGTCATGGAAGAAAAAGTAGTCGCGCTGCTTCCAATGAAGGCTAATAGTGAAAGGGTACGTGGAAAAAACTTTAGATTATTTAACGGAAAGCCTCTTTTCAAATGGGTACTAGATACACTTTTGAGTGTGGAAGAAATCGATCAGGTGATTATTAATACCGATGCTAGAGACATTCTGCGTGAGAACGATTTGGTGGAGTCAGAGAGATTATCTATACGGGATCGTAAGCCAGAGATATGCGGTGATTTGGTCTCTATGAATACTATTTTGGCTGATGATGTTGATAATGTGTCCGCTGATATCTATTTGATGACGCATACGACTAATCCGCTGTTAACTGCTCAGACTATTCGCAAAGCACTCATCTCGTTTAAGGAAGCATCTGTGGAAAATAAAGCAGATTCTCTTTTTACCGTAGACAAGGTTCAGACTCGCTTTTACGAAAGGGACGGAACACCCATAAATCATAACCCTATAGAGCTTTTGCGCACGCAAGACCTAGAACCTTGGTATGAAGAAAATTCCAACCTATATATCTTTACGGAAGAGAGTTTCAAAAAAACAGATAGTCGCATTGGCATAAAACCCCTTTTGTTTCAGACTCCTAAGTTTGAATCCATTGATATTGATACTCCGGAAGACTGGGACTTAGCCATTATTGCTGGTCAGTATCTGCACAATCTTAAGGATTAGAAGCGATGAGAATTTTAATCACCTGTCCACCTATGTTGGGAATGATCGATAGTTTTCGACCAATTTTCGAAGAGAAGGGCTTTAAAATTACGATTCCTGAGGTTGTTCAGACGCTGACTATAGACGAGTTGATTTCGATTTTGCCTAATCATGACGGGTGGATAATTGGAGATGATCCCGCGACGCGAGAAGTTTTCGAAGCCGGAGCACAGGGAAGGTTAAAGGCTGCTGTGAAATGGGGTATCGGCGTAGATAATGTGGATATCGAATCGTGTAATGACCTTGCCATTCCTTTTACAAATACTCCCAATATGTTTGGGAGCGAAGTCGCAGATATGGCCGTCGGCTATGTAATAGCACTAGCCCGAGAAACCTTTCAAATTGATCAGGCTATACGGAAAGGAGACTGGCCAAAACCTAGAGGTATATCTCTTCTCAGTAAGACAGTCGCACTTATCGGCTATGGCGATATTGGGAAAAACACAGCCAACAGATTGAAGGCTATGGGCATGAAAGTGCATGTTTATGATCCGGTCGCAGGAGCCTCCAATGAATCAGATCTCATTGAGGTTTTGGTTTGGCCAGAACGGCTAGAGGAGGCTGACTTCATTGTTATTACTTGTGCGCTAAATGATTCTAGCTACCATATGGTTAATGATAAAATTTTAACTATGGCTAAAACCGGGGTCCGTATCGTTAATATTAGTAGGGGGCCGATAATTGACGAGGGGGCTCTTATTGCAGCCTTAGAATCGGAAAAGGTATATTCTGCCGCTCTGGATGTATTTGAAAACGAACCACTACCGATGAACTCTGGTCTTCGGAGCCATCCACGGTGCATTTTCGGGTCTCATAACGCATCGAATACAATCGATGCTGTTGAACGAACGAGTCTGTTGGCAATTAAAAGGCTTTTCTCTTATCTAGAGCGCGGACAGTGAGCATGACTTCATCGTCGCGAAATGGTAATAGAATAATCAGCGGAGACAGTAGGTCTAAAGCGGGAATTCTTATGTCTCTTAGATCTATATATGCGGATATCTGGGCTTTTCGCAGTCATATTGGCATTGTGTTTGGAGCTAGATTTCAGGCAGCCTATAAAGGGACTGGCATGGGATTAATTTGGAATTATGCTCTACCATTAGTTCCACTTACCTTATACTGGTTCTTAAGTACTATTCGAATATTCCCAAATTTCGAAGGGGTTGATGGCTCTACCTTTATAACTTTTGGAGTTTCATTATGGTTCTTGTTAACAGGCTGTATTCAAGTTCCAATTGACATATTGGAAGGCCGAAATGCAGAATCCATGAAGACTGAATTTCCAATGAGCGCGTCCATTATGTCAGGTTTTGCGCAACTTCTGTTTGATACTTTAGTCCGTTTCACATTCGTATTTCTCATCATCGCAGTGAACCAGAATTGGCCTATGTGGCAGGCGCTATTCCTGCCACTACTAATAGCCCCGGGATTGCTGGGATTGATAGGGATCGGGCTAATTCTTGGAATTTTAAATATTGCTTATAATGATGTTTCTAGGGTTACTCGCATATTTCTCCAATATGGTATTTTTGTTAGTGGGGTCATTTTCCCGCTAGCAGAGGCTGGCTGGTTGGCGAAAATAAACACCATAAATCCTTTCTCTATATATATTGATGTTTGTCGGGATATCTTTTTCCAGGGAATACTAGTAGATGGAGTGAGATACTTTGCAACAGCCTTTTTGTCAATTATTTTTTTCCTAGTAGCGGTCCGCGTTTTTTACGTTATGGAATATCGCGTAAGGGGTATTAGTTAATGTGGTTGGATCCCCAGAATATTCTAGAGGTAGACAATCTTGGAAAGTTGTATTCAAAGGAAAAACAATCCCATCGACGCAGACTAGGAAAGAATATTCTTCGTTCGTTATTTGGGCGGTCATTGCTGCCAGTATCAGAGTTGCAGTCAGATGAATTCTGGGCTTTTCGGGACATAAATTTCAGCTTGAAGCGCGGGGAAGCCCTTGGAGTGGTCGGGCTAAATGGTGCGGGAAAGACAACACTACTTCGAGTCCTGGCCGGACAGCTACTTCCTGACAGAGGTGAAATAAGAATGTCAGGTGAGCAAGCAGCGATGATCGATCTGACTGCTGGGTTCCAAATGGGGTCGACTGGAAGGAGAAATATTTTTCTGCGAGGTGCCATGTTGGGGCTGAATAAAGAGCAGATTAATGAAAACTTTGAGGAAATAGTCACTTTTTCAGAGCTTGGCGACGCTATCGATACCCCGATATCTAGTTATAGCTCTGGCATGCTCATGCGATTAGCATTCTCGATTACGATAGCGATAGAACCTGACCTAATGTTGATAGATGAGATTTTATCAGTTGGCGATTTTCGGTTTCGCCAAAAATGTTTGGCCAGAATTCGTGAGCTTCGAAGTCGAGCTGCGTTTGTTTTGGTGTCACATTCGATGAATCAGATAAAGGCCTTTTGCGATAGAGCTATTGTGCTGCACAAAGGCCGAATGGTTTTTGATGGTGAGCCAGACGAAGCAGTCAGAACCTATGAAGAAATGAAATTCCCGGAAGTGCCAACGTTGGAAGCTCGGCGCGCAGAGGTGCTAAAACCGCAGTTCAACAATGCAGACCTAATTCGGGATGTTGTCCACTATTGGCATAATAGTTCCGGCGATCGTGTTAGCGAGATAAGTTTTGGCGAAACATTGTATATGAGGCTTCAATTTACTATGGCCTATACGCCAAAGAATCTAATAGTAGGCGTTCCTTTATGGAATGACGAAGGCACTTATGTCACTGGATTCTCGACTGACCGAGATGGTTCAGGTATTTCTGTTAGTGCACACCAAAGTGTTGAGGTGACACTGACCGTTCCCAAGGTGTTGCTTAACCCAGCGATCTATATCTCAAATATAGCTATTCATGATGGGTTAGAGTGTATTTATAGAGCAGCAAATCCTGTGCTATCAGTTCGACAGGATTCGCGCGATAAATGGGGAATAACCGCAGTCGAGCATCAGTGGACTATTTCTAGCGATAAATTATAGATTGCTATATCGTTTGATTATGCGCGGCGTTATCCAGTAATGAAAATAGCTTTCTACCCGACTTTCAAGAGCAAAGAAGAGATTGCGGATCACTACTATCGCCTTCATTGGTACCTGCACCCGTATAGAGATCAATGTGAAACTATAACTCTCATACATGATTTGGGAGACGATCCTATTGGAGATTTCCCAGCATATTTAGACCCATCTATTAAAGATCTAGTTGGGAATGGCTTGGAAGTTAAGCTTTGGGATGTTTCAGCTTTCAAGAGTGTAGAAAATATTTTTGATAGTGCAGACCTGGTGCTTATTTGGGACGCCAACTCGACCGAGGATGATTGGATTTCACAGACCCAATTTGCTGAGCAGATAGAGCCAAAAATATGCGTTCGCGTTGATCATATATCACAAAGGTTTGCCGGATCATTTTATTTAAAGTTGGCTGATCACTTTGAGCCAGATGCCTCTAACTATATAAAGGAATCAAATGCAGTTTTTAAGGAGATCCGAGATATATGTAGTGCAGATAAAGGATATATTTTCGGAACGGGGCCAAATTTATCAGCGGCTAGAGCTCATGATTTTTCGGATGGAACGTGCATAGCTTGCAATAGTATGGTCCGTAATATAGATCTTCTTGATAGGTTGCAACCCTCGCTAATCGTCATAGCTGATCCTATCTTTCATGCCGGACCTTCGCGATATGCGGGAACTTTTAGATCTGAATTAGTTGCAGCGCTCGACCGTTATGATTGTTTTTTAATAGTTCCTACCAGGGATTACCATATCTACCGTACTTTTCTGCCCCAGCGATTTCATGCAAAAATTTCCGGGATCCCATATAAGAGTATCGAAGAGCCAAACTTAGATCTCGACGCCGATTTTTATGTTTCTTCGACCCCGAATATTCTGACGCTTTTCTTGCTACCACTAGCAGCTACCTTTTTCAAAGAAATTTATATTGCTGGTTGTGATGGTAGGCCTGTAGATGCAGATGGTTATTTTTGGGCTCATGATTCAGCATCACAAATAAATGAGGAGATGAATAGTATTCAGCGGGCACATCCAGCTTTCTTTGAGATTGATTATAACGATTACTATCGTGAACACTGCGAAACATTAGATCTTTGGATAAAAAAAGCAGAATCTAATGGAAAGTTGGTCGAAACAATAACCCCTTCATATATTCCAGTTTTACGCGATCGGTACAAAGACCCAAGGTCAGATGATACTAGTATTGCGGAGATTATTGTTCTAGATCCGGACGCCATTGATTCGTTTGGTCATTTTCTATCTATGGACGATAGAATTGGTGAAGCGGCCCAGGCTAAAGGGTTAGATTTCTCTGTGTTTGGAAATGTTGAGTGTGGGCCTGACATTGTGGCCGACAGGCCATTCTTCGAGCCAGTATTCTCCGTTCACTCATGGGCTATTGGTACCCGGCCTGACAACCATAAAGAACTAGCGCGTTTTTCGTCAGAGCTGGATCGTGCTCTTGCCAAAAGGAAGGAGTTAGGCATAACCCGACCAACTCTTGTCTACCTGTATTTAGGTAGCTTGCCTGCTGCTCAATGTATGTTAGAAGTTCTCGAACAATATCCGAATGTGTCGGGTGTGGTCTGTCTGTTCTGGTTGTCCTATATCGATTATAGAAACCCAGAATATGTATCCAAATGGGGTGAGGTTTTCCGAAAGGTAACTGATAGTAATCTAGAACTCACGGTGCCCACTGAAAAGCTCGCTAAAGGGGTGATGGAAGCTTTTCGATTCAATTTAGCAGTAGCTCCACATCCTAGCACTACGTTTTCAGATGACTTTTTTACGGAACTCGTGGTGAACGATTCTACTCATACAGCGTTTGCAAAGGAAAAACTAAATATCATATTTCCAGGTGGGGTTAGTTTGGAAAAAGGTTTTGATAAAACTACTGATTTGGCTCCCCAATTGGCTAGTGTGCTAGCAGATGATGTAGACGTGACAGTGCGTTTATCTCTCTCCAACAATGCTCCAACAGCATCTGTACAAATGGCAGATAAGATAAGAGTTTCTAGCTGCATCATAAATGATGAACATTTAGATGATGAATCTTTTGTTGAATGGCTGCAGTCCGGAGACATTATGGTCCTACCATACAGCCCTAACGGTTTTAGGGATCGGACTTCGGGTCTTCTTATAGATGCTCTCTATCTTGGTATTCCTGTGGTTGTCTGGGAGGGCACCTGGCTGGCAGATATAGTGGATACCTATAAAAATGGAGTAATCGTCAAAGCTGATGGCCATGAAAAATTTTCTGATGTTATAAGTAGCTTAATAGCGCAAATAGACCACTATCGTGATTTAGCAAACGATGCTCGGAACCACTATTTTACCCTGAACAGTTGGGACGCGTTTATAAGTTCGATAATTCAAATTTATCTCAGGAAGAAGCAGGATTTGGCCAAGGAGTATGATACCTTAGTGCAGTCTCTGCCCACGCAGGCCCCAATCTTTCTTCCAACAGATCGTGTCCCTTTGGGATCCAAGGTTTCAGGATTGAGACAGGTTAAGAAACTCTACGCTCGGGAATATCGGAAACACTATGCTCCGAAGCTTAGAGAGCTGAGAGAGTCATATAAAGGGACAGATAGATGTTTCATTATTGGCAATGGTCCAAGTTTGAACGTCACAGACCTATCCCTCTTGCGCGATGAAGTGACCTTTGCAACTAATGGGTTTTTCCTGAAAGCGAATGCTTTAGGATGGACGCCAACTTTTTACGTCGTGGAGGACCATCTTGTAGCTGAAGATCGTAAGGCCGAGATTGCAGCTCTAAGGGGTTCCACTAAATTATTTCCAATATATCTAGCATATTGCTGTCAGCAAGATGATGAGACGATTTTTTTTAATCATAGGCCAAGAGTTAGTTATCCAGAGGCCTTTGATTTTAGCAGTGATGCATCGAAGGTAACCTATGCAGGTTGCACCGTAACATATACTTGCATGCAGTTAGCTGTATATATGGGATTCAAAGAAATAATTCTGGTAGGAGTAGATGCGGATTACGACATTCCCTCTGATGTTACTACCAAAGCAGAGTATGGCGTAGAGATTCTGGATATGGGTTCAGATGATCCTAACCATTTTGATCCAGATTATTTCGGCAAAGGCTATCGGTGGCATGATCCACAAGTTGATAAAATGATGGATGCTTACGAAACGGCTCGTCGTGCGCTGCAGGCATCAAATCAAAGTATAGTTAATGCAACGGTTGGCGGTAAATTAGAAGTATTTCCACGGAAAGCCTATGAATCCTTATTTCCGAGTCTTTCTGATAGTGAAGCAGGGACAAACTCTACTCCGAAGGCAGTTGCGCTGCAGTCTGATCAAGTACCAAGTCGCTATCCCAGGGTTCTATTAATAGATATATCCAAGGTAGGTGATTTTTCGGCGACAGGACAATTGAAGAGGAATATGTTCGATGGCTGGACTGAGGGATGTCTTTTCCAGGTATATAGTGGCGGCAATAATCGCCTCTTCGCTACAGATTTTACGAGCAAAGATATTAAAGATATTTATGTTCGAGTTGCTCTAAAGCTGATCCAATCTTTCGATCCCGAAATAATATTCTATAGACCGGTACCAGATAATATGGCACTGCATTCGCTAGCCATGAAAATTATTTGCGAGCTAGAACTACCTTTAGTTTCATGGATCATGGATGACTGGCCATCGCTATTGCCTGATGACGATACCCAAACTAAACACTTATTGACCAGCGACTTGCAGAGTATTTTTGATAATTCGAAGGTTCGTTTTTCTATTTCAGAATCAATGTCGGAAGCTTATATGCAGCGGTATAGACAATCATTTGTTTCTATAGCGAATGGAATCGACGTTGACAGCTGGTCTCAAGTACCAATTAATAAAACTAGAGGCGAGACGATAGTTCGATATGCTGGTGCGCTAGCGGATAATATGACATTGGATAGCGTTGTTCGCGTTGCGAGGTCAATAGAGGAGGTTAATGCTGAATTTCCTATAAGCTTTGAGGTTAGAACGGACAGTTTCTGGGCCGCTAGCTTCTCGGACAAAATTAGCAACTTGCAGAAGACATCGGTCATAACTGAGAGCTTTAGCGCTAACGAATACAGAAAATGGATGCAAAGCGCAGATATTATTGTTGTTGCTTATAATTTCGATGCTCTTTCCGTCGAATATACTCAGTACTCGATGGCCAATAAACTTCCCGAATGCTTGGCTTCGGGAGCAGCTATTTTAGCTCATGGACCATCCGGTATAGCTACTATCGACTATATCAATAATCATGATTGCGCTGCATTTGTGGGGACTCCTGATGAAAAATCGTTAGTTATCGAGATAAAGAGGCTTGTCACGGATCTGGGTTACCGCAATGGACTTGTAGAAAAAGCTAGAAAACTAGCATTTAAAAAGCATAATTTAGTTGAGTTACGAAATATATTCAGATCTTATGTGTTTTCAACAGTTGGACTTGATATTGAGATGAGTAATGGATTTCAAGAACAGTTTCCTCGAGACGCACACGCGCATATTGATGAAACGCAGATAGTTGCCGAGCTTTTTTCTTCGAACGCTGAAGGCTCATTGATGATTGATGTGGGGGCGCACCATGGATCTGCGTTGGCACCTTTCCATAGGATGTCATGGACAGTATTAGCGTTTGAACCAGATGTTAATAATCGATCTTACTTGGTCGATCGTTATGGCCAAGAAGACAATATTGTGATTGATCCTAGAGCAGTTGGGGAAGAGGAAGCCACAGATATTGATTTTTTCACTTCTGATGAAAGTACTGGAATATCAGGAATGCTTGCTTTCACAGATACCCATCGCATAGCTGGTAAGGTCGCAGTTACCACCGTGGAAGCTATAATTGAAGAGTCAGCAATCAAGCATATAGATTTCCTCAAGATTGATGTTGAGGGACACGATTTATCTGTATTAAAGGGAGTCCCTTGGAATCAAGTAAAACCCAGTGTAATAGAGTGTGAATTTGAAGATAAGAAGACCAATCTGCTTGGGCATTCGTGGAAAGATATTTGTGAGTATCTACAAACAAAGGGTTACGTTGTTTACGTAAGTGAGTGGCATCCAATTATTAGATATGGAATACAGCATGATTGGTTGGGATTGAAACCTTATCCCTGTGAGCTTGATGACTCAGATGGTTGGGGCAATATTTTGGCTTTTAGACAGGATCCTGGGGTTTCCATTCTTACGGATGCGCTAAAAAAACACGTTAAGTTTCAGGACAAAAAAATAATTCCAGCAATTAATTTCGAATCGCTAATTGATTCGCCCAAGATGACCATGACTACGGCATTTCATATGCGTGTTGGGGAGTGGCTACGGCGAAAAAGTCGAACACTATTTGTATTAGGCCAGTTTGTTTTGTGGTGTATAAGATTCGCTAGGCGCAGGCCTCTATTTTTTGGGGCAAGTACTGTAGGTGTTCTTTTTATGGTGTTACTCCCATTCCTTGATCCTATCTTTAAGCCGTACACTGGAGAATTATGGTTAAGTGCGTTTGTCATAAGCCTGATTGCGGTACTGATGTTGTTGACATCTTTTGTAATAAAAAAAATCAGTGATTTGAAACAGCATGAGTCTGTGCGGTATACAGCTCTGCGTAACCAAATGGCTAAAGAGTTAGAAAAGTATAAAGCTCAATTTGACCGGGAAATAGAAGATTATGCTATTCGGGATGCAACACTATCGAAACGTTTGGATGATGAAGGAAAGGGACATAGGTCTTTGGTGGCTACAGTCAAAGAACTGCATGGCGAAGTCAGGCAAGATAATCTCGATTTAAATGAACGGTTGGGGGGATTGGATTCTGAGGTTGCGGATCAAAGGTTGAAGCAGAATGAATTATCTGAAGCGATATTGTTCCAGGATGATTTAGCGCAGCGAGTGACGCAACAGCAAGAATCACAAACCAAGTTGAGTGTTGATATTAAGCAGGGAGTGGTTAGAACCTCTGAGTTGTCTGCACAAATGGAACAGTTTAGAGAGGGCCAAGGTCAATTGAATGATCGGCTTGAGCGAGAAATAATTAAGAACAACGAGCTCTCTGCACAGATTGCTGGATTTAGCGAAACACAATTAGAGTTAAGAGAGCAAATTAATAGAGAAATGATAAAGAACGATGATCGAATGAATAGGCAGGTCTCCGAGAGTGCTGAGATGGAAGCTCGGTTAGTAGATCAAGCTGTTGTGAAAGCGACCGCAACTGGAATTCATTCTTTTAATAGGAGGCTAGATAGTGGCCACCTTTCGATCTTTAGAGAAGATTGGCAAAGAAAACTTGGCCTGAATTATACTGATAGGACTATAAGTTATCTGGCGGATAGAATTTGTTTGTTAGAGAGAAATTGTAGAGGGCGTCTAGCAACCAATATTGAAGATGCTGTTTTGAGAGTGTTAGTAGCTGCTGCTGTTAAACGACCTAATTTGCGCGTTATTGAGATTGGCACATTATTCGGAATCGGACTGGGAATGATTTACGATCATACTAGGAGCCGCTTCGATGGGGTCCATCTTACTGGGATAGATCCTTTGGAGGGTTACTATGGTCAGCAGCCCAGAGATATTATTACCGATGAGCCTATAGATCAGCGGACTTTTGAGGATAACTTAGAGATTGCTAGAGTTCCCTCTGAAGACTTTACTCTTATTAAAAATTTGAGCACGGATGATCTGGCAATTAGTGAAGCTGGAGAGCTAGCTCACGATGTATTAATAATTGATGGCGACCATAGTTATGCAGGAGTGAAATCAGATTATGTTAACTATTTACATGTTATCAATCGTGGTGGGTATATAGTGTTTGATGACTATGCGTCATCTGATTGGCCAGATGTAACTAATTTTGTCGATGATATTGTTATGAATGATAATCGGGTGAGTTTGGTTGGAAAATCATGGCGCACTGCTGTTTTTAGGGTCATAGCAAAGTCTGAAACGATTCAACCTAGTTTTTAATTTATTGGTTTTTTTAAGTTCATCTTTGACATAGCAACACATTCTGGCTCATGGTTTGAATATAAAATTGATGTCTATTTATTATGAATAAATCGAAGGTAGCGCTTGTAACCGGGTGTAATGGGGATATAGGTAGGGCGCTTTGTAAAGCCTTTAGTAGCTCAGGGTTTATAGTCGTTGGTACTGATCTGCACTTAGATAGTCATATAGAAGTCCCTTTATACCTTCAATGCGACTTGTTTGAGTTGGCGAACGATGAAAGAGTACAAAATGAATTCCAACTATCGGTCATGGAATTTGCGGCTAGTGAATCAGCTGAGGTTAACGTGATCATCAATAATGCCGCTCATCAAGTTGTAAAGCCCTTGGGGGAATTATCATCTGATCAATTTAATTTTTCTCAGCAAGTTAACGTAATTGCCCCATTTGTCATGGCGAGGATTTTCGAGATGGTTCTAAGAAAGTCGCATGGAACCATTTTAAATATTGGGAGTGTGCATTCGGGAGTTACCAAACCGGGATTTACAGCATATGCTACTTCAAAATCCGGATTATCTGGATTGACGAGATCTCTAGCTATAGAGTTTGGTGGTGATGTAACTGTTAATACCATAGCTCCGGGTGCGACAGAAACGACAATGTTGATTGAAGGCTTTAGTGATAACCCTTCTTTACTGTCCGATTTGGAACGTTACCACCCCGCTAAGCGGATAGGTCAGCCGAATGAAATTGCCGCCCTCGCATTGTTTTTGGCATCCGAAAAAGCGCGGTTCATTACAGGATCCGAAATACCAATTGATGGTGGTATTAGTGGGCGATTACATGACCCAGTATAAAGAGTCGAAGATTGGCACTCAGAGCAGGGAATGGCTTAATCCCTATCGAGTTGGACTTAGCATTGTTATGAATAGGTTGTTATGGGACTTGGTTCCTATATCTTGGGCACATCGAAGGTATTTGTCTGCATTGAAGAATAAATACACTAATCAGAAGGCAGTTATTTGTTGTAATGGACCAAGCTTAGTCGACACGGATTTTAGCCTTTTGGACGATGTTTATACTTTCGGTTTAAACAAAATAAACTTATTATTCGAAGAGCGTGAATTTCGCCCATCGTCTATAGTCTCCGTTAACCCCCTCGTTCTTGAGCAAAACGCGTCGTTTTTCTCTACTACTGATATTCCGCTATTTCTGGACGAAGCAGCTAGAAAATTTGGGATAAAAAGTACTAGAAATATTACCTTTTTGCATAGTTGCGACCATCCCCATTTTGCGAGAGATTGCTCGGTCAGTGTATTTCAAGGATATACGGTTACCTATGTTGCTCTTCAGCTGGCTTACCATATGGGATTTCGTAAGGTTGCATTGATTGGGTGCGATCATAATTATGAAGAAACAGGTTTTCCTAATTCAGTGGGGCTCTCTCGGGGATCAGGTATGAGCCATTTTTCGAAGAACTATTTTGAGGAGGGGCAGCCCTGGCAGTACCCCGATTTAAAATCTTCTGAGTTCTATTATCATATGGCGCGACGTTATTTTGAGGATGATGGACGATTGATCGTGAATGCTAGTCTTTCAACGCAGCTTGAGGTCTTTCCTTATCTCTCTCTGGAGAATTTCCTTAAAGATGAACAATGATCTATTGCCGACAATTTCAGTGGTAGTTCCAGTTTTGAATAATAAAAATGGTCTTAGGCAGTGTCTGGATTCCGTGATATCCCAGCAATACGAACATCTCGAAATTGCTGTGATTGATGGGGGCTCCAGTGATGGAACACTTGAGGTTATCAGTGATTTCGAACATGTAATCGCGTACACAGAGTCGAATCAGGATAGGGGAATTTCTGATGCTTTTAACAGAGGGATTAAAGCTACGACAGGAGAGCTCGTTGCAGTTCTAAATAGCGATGATTTTTGGACGGGCTGCACGATAAAAATCTTACTAGAGGCGATTGAAAGAAATCCTGTTGGCGATATTTATAGTGGGCAGATCAGATTTGTAGACTCAAGTACTGGACGATCGTATTTAAGATCACCGGATCTAAGACGAATGGAACGCAGGATGAATTTATTTCATCCTGCGCTTTTTGTGCGTCGGTCTTGTTACGATCAGGTTGGCATGTACTCTGAGGACTATCAATTTGCTATGGACGCGGACTGGTGCCATAGAGCGATGAAGTCCAATGTTCGGTTCGCATTTGTAGATGGTGTTCTGGCTAACATGGTTCTTGGTGGAAAAAGTGACGTCCACTATAAAAAAAGCCTTGAAGAGTATAGGCGATCTTTGGTTAATAATGATATCTCCGGTCCATTCTTGGCCGGATGCTATTTCTATGTTGGCTGCTTAATGAAATGGCTTACTAGTTTCTATTTTATTCGACTCGCTAAGCAGTTAGTTTTACGCTGACGCAAATAAAAAAGATAAATATTTTAACTATTAGTAACTATCAAAGTGATTAGTCTAAGTAATATTACCTTACAAAGAGGCCTTGAAAAGCTACTTGTCGACAGCTCTGTAGTAATTATTGGGGGGAGACATCTTGCACTTATTGGGCGAAATGGGTGTGGTAAGTCCAGCTTGTTTTCTTTGCTCCAAGGGCACATTAGTGCGGAGGCTGGAGACGTTAGTATCCCTGCAAATAGCCGAGTATCACATATGGCACAGGAGGTGGCACAGGTTGACAGAAGTGCTTTGGAGTATGTTGTAGACGGACATAAAGTTTTAAGGAGATTGGAGTCTCAAATAGAAGCTGCTGAGTCTGCAGATGACTATGAATCCCTAGGTTCTTTATATGAAAAACTGGACATAGCAGGGGGTTATTCCGCTGAGCACCAAGCTGCGGAGTTATTGTATGGGTTGGGCTTTAGTAACGATGATATTTCGCGTCCAGTAAGTTCTTTTTCAGGTGGTTGGCGAATTCGTCTAAATCTAGCTCAAGCTCTGATGATGCCATCAGACATCATGCTGTTGGATGAGCCAACCAATCATCTAGATATGGACACCACCGTTTGGTTGGAACAGCGCTTAAAGCGGTACCAGGGCACTCTAATTATAATTTCTCACGACCGAGATTTTATTGATAACGTTGCTAACGAAATTATCCATGTTGAAGAAAAGCGGTTGAATCTTTACAAAGGCAACTACTCCGCATTCGAGCGTCAGAGAGCAGAGCGTTTAGCCCTCCAGCAAGCCAGTTATACAAAGCAACAACGGGAGATAAAGCATATCCAAAGTTTTATTAGCCGTTTCAAAGCAAAGGCTAGCAAGGCAAAACAAGCCCAAAGTCGGGTGAAGCAACTAGCAAATATGGAGGTAATAGCTCGCGCTCGAATCGATAGCCCATTCCATTTTAAGTTTCTGGATAACAAGAAAGTATCTAATCCTCTTCTCGCCCTCAGAGGAGTTGAGCTTGGTTACGAGGATCATCATGTCCTTGGTGATATAACCTTTAGCTTAAAACCTGGTGATCGCTTAGGTCTTTTGGGAGTCAATGGGGCGGGTAAATCGACTTTTATTAAATGCTTAACCGGCGACTTAGAACCTTGGGGTGGTGACCTCACTCGGGGAGAGCACTGCCATATTGGTTATTTTGCTCAACACCAACTGGAGGCTCTTGACGTTGAGGCTAGTCCCCTTTTGCATTTGCAGCGAAAAAATCCTAAAGCAACTGAGCATGAGATACGTAGCTTCTTGGGCGGGTTTGATTTTCATGGAAACAAGGCAATTGAACCGATAGCACCTTTTTCGGGGGGAGAGAAAGCACGCTTAGCATTGGCGCTTATAGTGTGGGATAAACCTAATGTTCTTCTGCTGGATGAACCTACTAATCACTTGGATTTGGATATGCGCAGCGCGCTTACTATGGCCCTACAGGATTTTAGTGGAGCGTTGGTAGTAGTCTCCCATGATCGACATCTATTGCGGCATAGCGTTGACGAATACATTCTAGCTCACGAAGGACGGCTGACTGATTTTGATGGGACTCTCGAGGACTACCACCGTTGGTCAAGTCAGATAGAGAGTGAGGGAACGAGGGCGACTAAAAACAAGCAGTTTAACGAAAAAGCTAGATCTATCGTCGAACGAGGAGAAAAGGAAGCGCGTTTAAGCAAGAAACAAGAACGACAGCAATTAGCTGCGCAAAGAAAAAATAATAAAAATAGTCATTACCGTTTAGGCCGAGTCGAGCAAAAGATGGAGCTGGCGTACAGGCAGTTAAAAATGATTGAAGCGGAATTAGCAGATTCTGCGATATATAATGAGGACCGAAAGGACGAGCTAACAGAGCTTATCCACCGACAAGCGGCCGCAAAGGAAGAAGTAGATTATCTCGAGGAAACCTGGTTGGTTCTGACAGAGGAAGCTTCTATCTAAATCATCGCCCGTTTGAACAGCGCGCATCACTCATAGATCGTGACGTGTCTTATGTTGGCTCTAGTCGAACGATATCTCTTTTTGGTGGAAACCCCATCAGTAATCTTACGATTAATGGGATTGAATACTCTGTCGATATTTTATCGTACTCTTCTCCGTGAATCGTGATTGCAGTGCGGGGACTCACCGTGTTACCAATTTCTACTTGGACCTGAGGATTTTCTAATAATTCGTTATACCAACCTCGAGTCCAGTGATGCGCGGAAACATAGATATGCCCCTCTGATGACTGGAACCATGCGAGGCGTCGTTTACTAAGCTTCCCGATACTATTTTGTGTGATGATGTTGAGCGTAGGAATGCCTCTTCTGTCGAACGTAGGTTGTAAATATCCTAGAAATATAGTTTCGAAAATCAGAACAAATCCGACGTAGGCCCCTAAAGCTATAACGAACCATTTTCTGATCTTCATACCGTCTCCCTGAAATTCCTAGGAATAACTAGTTGTTCCATATATTTCAACTTACCTTTTAGGTTGTTAAGGGTAAATTTCATGTTTTTCAATAGTTTATTATGTTAATGATAGAAAACGGATGATGTCTTTCACGCTTTTACTAGCGTCTTCTTCCATGGGAACATGTCCTAAGTGAGGATATACAACGAGTTCGGCATTTGGTAATTCACCAACAAAACGTTCTCCTACGCTTACGGGTATTAAGGAGTCCATAGCACCCCACATTACAAGCGTAGGTTGAGTCAGTACATCCAGGGAGGGAGGAGTCGAACCTACGTGCGTCCTTCGCTTAGCGCTTTGTTTTAATATCGCGTCTCTGGTGCCCTCGCGAAGGATCATTTCGAGATATCGATCGACTAACTTTCTATCTACAACCGGTGCATTGTTATAGGCCTTTAACAGACCCCTTTCGACAAGATAACGGGGATTGATGTGCCGCGCTAAGCGGCGGAACCACTGCCATTCTAAGGCTGCAAATGGACTGTTTTGGTTTTTAGTCTTTCTATCATCCTGTCTGGGCCATGGTCCGGTGGCGTTGATCAAAATCATATGGGTTATCCTTTCGGGATAGGCTAAAGCAAACTGCCAAGTAGCACCTCCACCCATTGAGTTTCCTCCAAGAACAAATGAGTCAATCGATAGTGCATCTGCTACTCCTAGAATCGTTTCACTAAAACTTGTTGTGGAATAGTCCTGGTTTTCTACTGCCCCTGTTAGGCCGTGACCAGGTAAATCTAGAGTGACAATTCGGAATGTGTCTTTTAGAAGATCTACCCATGGCTCCCAAGTATGAAGAGAGCTAGTGAAACCATGAAGAAGCATAATTGTTTTGCCATCGGGGCTGCCTTGATCGCGGTAGTGAATTCGATTTCCGTTATTTAGAACTAGGAATTTTGATGCGTGGTTGCGGTATTTAGTATCGACTTCTTCACGTGATAAATCTGGTTGGTAAAGAACGACGAACGCTATTGCTAATAATATTGCTATCGTTATTGCTATCCACTTGCCAGTTTTCATGATTCTTTCCATTACCTCCTATCTGCAAGGGAATCCGCTTTGATTCTTGTTGCCAATAGCCTATCTTTTTGTTTGCTAATTAGATCTCATAGTGTATATGGAAAATCCTAACATTCTTAGAAGGTCTAACGGGAAGTAACTTTTACTATCGATGTGGAACTTGAGTTGTTGTGGACTGGCAAAACAGTGAGGAAGCTAAACGATCTATTAACATTTATCCTTGAGTCATCACCGAGCACCGAGATGGGAAGGTTTTTATAAGACTTGGGTTGATTGCCTACTTTTTTTGATCGGAAGACCGAAACGCAAGGAGAACGTTGCCACCCATTCGACTGCTAGATGAATAACCAGAATTCACTAATACGTATCCCTCGACAACAATTGGACCATCCGCATCAATAGATCCTCCATGGGCTTTTTCACCTGAAACGGTATTAAAACTTTGGTTAGTGTTATAACTCCAAAGAATTTCACCATTGGAAGAATCATAGGCACGAAGGTATCCATCGAAAGCTCCTGCCAATACTACCTCAGGGATAGCGGTTATTGCTGCAGACAGCCCCGGGTCACAGGCCGGCTTATCACTCTCTTCGCATACGTTTTCGGCCGGTGTGAACCATAACGTTTTTCCAGTTGTCGGATCTAAAGCCGACAGGCCAGGCTTTGGCGTTCCTGGAAAACGATCGTTAAAGGTGGTATCCGCGATAGGCACGAATAATCGTTTGTCACTGGTTGCCATTCCCCAATGGATTCCTCCTGCAAATCCGCCTCGACCCATTCTTTTCTTCCATAAAAGTTGGCCGTTGTTATCGGGATCTAGTGCATAGACAACTGCGGATTTTTGTCCGGCTAGTATTATCTCTTTGCCATCAGATAGTTTTTGCAAGATAGGTGAGGCGCCGAAATCCAAGTCCGGTCCATTCTCCTCGGGACAATTTGGCCCACCGCCCATATAGCAAGCCATATTCCATGCATCACCAGCAGTCGCTTGGTAGCTCCATACTATACCGCCATTTTTTAGATTAATGGCTAATATTGAGTCGCTGGTGTCCACTGCGGGAGAGGTATAGGATTCGCCCGTACCTACGTAAAGCAATCCTCTTTTATGGTCAATAGTGGGGCTATTCCAAATGGGAGCGCCCGCTGGATGGAATGTATTTATACCTGCGCTGTTTGGACGGACCTTAATAGTTGGTTTCGTTGGTATGGCATAGGTAGTCCATTGGATCGTGCCCTTATGGATATCGATAGCTACGATGCCTCCTTGAAATGTACAGCAAGGATAAGCAGGGTCCGCAGCACTTGCCCATTCGTTTGAGGATAACGGCACATATAGCAAATTTTCATGAAGCTGAGGTGATCCAGTTATCGTCGTGGCTGGATGTTCGTTGGCCAATGTTTTCCAGATTAGGCTACCAGTTTGTGCGTTTATGGAATAGATGTTCCCACGAATATCTCCAAACATAGCGCTTGGTTGTTTTGTATCAATTGATACGCTGATCGAATTTCGAACTTCCGCTTCCGCTTCGAAAGTCCAGTATGTGCAGCCAGTTTTTAGGTCCAGTGCGTAAACAGAACCATCCTGTCCCCCTACCAAAATCATACCAGCGTAATAGGATGGCTGGCTTCTAGCGCGAGTAGCTCCTGGATAGGCAAAGGCCCATTCGAGTTGTAACGTTTGGAGCTGTTGCTTTGTCAGCTTCGCGATGGCTTCAGGAATAAATCGAGTGCTCTCTAAATCCAGCCCGAACCCATGGAGTGGCGGCGGTCCCCAGTGCTCTCGCTGCTTATTATGCGCGCAATATTGAATTGGTACATGGGCTTCAGTACTCCGACCTAGGTGGTGGGCTAGATCCTTAAGCTGCGCGGAGCTTAGGTCCTTTGCATATTCGCGCATTAAACCATCACTGAGAGTGTCATATATGGCGTCTGCACCTAGCACTTTGAAGGT
>PAMO01000032.1 GCA_002707325.1 Gammaproteobacteria bacterium | reverse complement strand
TTTCGAAGTTCTGATCTATTTGGCATTGGTTAAATCCCCCCAAAATGCCGCTGCCCGGTTTGCCCTGAACCGTCCTGGTTCAAGGCGGAGACCAAGCTGATAGCTAAGGCTTCCCAACCTGCAAAAAATAATCTCTACAGTATTGGACGTGCACACTGCCATCGTACTTATGTCTCCTAATATTTATCTAACGGCTCAAGGACTACACCAGCTCGCAAACATTCCAGGAGGTAGAGCTAGTATATCTAATTTTGGCTGAATTGTGTCTAGAATTACCAGTCGAAGTATATTGAGGGGCGTATTATTTTATTTTCGATATCGCGGCATCAATTTTGTTAGTCAGAGCAGAGATCTTCTGATTATAGATGTCCTCTGTCTGCCCTATCTTTTTCTGATCTCGCATCAGTTCATTGGCTATGTTCAGGGCTGACATTACAGCAATTCTATCCAAACCCAAAACGTTACCTGAATCTCTGATAGCCTTCATTTTCTCGTCCAAATAGGCGGCTGATTTGGTTAACGAATCGACCTCATCCTTAGGGCACGAGACCTGGTACTCTTTGTCCAAGATGTTCACTGTAACTGTAGTAGAATTTTCTTCCATGAGATGTCTTTATGATTAATCCTGATTAAGAGTCTTGAGTCGCCCAATCATTGATTCTACGCGATTTTTCGCGAGCTCATTTTTCTCAATTAACCGAGCCCGCTCTTTTGTCCAATTTTCCTGCTGAGCACGCATCGCTTTATTTTCCTCTGAAAGCGAATCACAAAGCTTGATTAGCTCAGTTATTTTACTTTCGAGGGCCATCCACTCAAGATTAGACATATGATCAGCTTTATTCCGGAAATAGTAATAGTTTGCTCTGAAAAAGCTATTATGTGAAGGCCTGAATAATTCCACTTTGATGACCAATAGGAAATGGGCATGTTAGATCTTGCAGTTCTGGCCGCTAAGGCCGTTGATGGAGTATCCGCAAACGAATTACACGGAGCGGTTTGCGGGTTGCTACCTGGAGCGGAGGAGGATTATGTGGTTTTCGAACTGCAAAGCCTTTTCAATAGCGATAGCGTGATGGATGCTCAAGCACTGATGGAGTTTGTGGAAGCTAGTAGGGATGATCTTTTCGCAGAGGACCTAAGCTTCAGTCCTTTGTTACCGGCAGACGAGGAACCCATTGATGAACGAGTTAAGGCGATAGTCGAATGGACATCAGCGTTTTTGGCGGGCTTCGGTATAACTTTAGCGAGAGTTGGACAGCAGATTGTAGGCGAAGAGTCACAGGAGATACTTGATGATCTCGCCGCGGTGACAGAGTTAGATATCGCTGATATTGGCGCTGAATCAGAGGAGATGGACGCGGAATCTGATCTTTTTCATATTGAAGAGTTTGTTAAGGTAGGCGTTCTTCTTCTTAGCGGGACAATTGACCCTAAGGAAGACAGGCCTGGTGGCGACTTTAGTGGAGGTTTGTAGATGCATATGAATAATGGCATATACAAGTGATTTATGATGTAGCTGTAGTTGGCGGAGGATTGGTAGGCTCTTTATCAGCCATATTACTCGGACAATTAGGGTATAGCGTTGTTTTGATTGAGAAGGACCAGCCAGTTAGAACTTTTGGCGAGTTTGGTCTCGATCTTCGGAGTATTGCTGTTTCTCCTGCTTCCAAAATACTCCTCGAATCTGCAGGTGTTTGGGGCTCATTAAATCCGACTCCATACAAAGAAATGTGTGTTTGGGAGGAGCTTGGGGCGAGCAAGCTAACTTTTTCTTCTGAGATATTAGAAGATCAAGAGCTGGGCTTTATCTGCGAAAACAGTGAGATTCTAGAGGCAATGTGGGGTCAGCTTGGGTCTATAGATAACGTTGAGTGTTTGACTGGAAACGTGTTGGAAAATCTGCAAGTAAATCCTGATCATGCAACTTTATCCCTCGGTGGAAGAGAGGTATCAGCGAAACTTGTGTTAGGAGCTGATGGCACACATTCTAAAGTTCGATCCGCTGTTCTTGCGGAGACGAAGACGCTGGTTACACGGCATCATGTATTAGCAACAGTTGTACAGTTTTCCGGTTCTCATGCAGGGGTGGCGTGGCAAAAGTTTTTGTTAGACGGGCCGATCGCGGTACTGCCAAGTTCTAATTCTCACGTTGCCTTTATTGTATGGTCCCAGATGGAGAAGCAAGCTGAAAGACTTAAGAAAATGGACAGAGATGCGTTTTGCCAAGAGGTAACAGCGGTTTTAGAAGCTAGATTTGGTGTCGCTAATAGATGTGATCATCGGGTGGTGTTTCCAGTTACCCAGCATCTTGTCAAAAACTTTTACCCCTCACCCCGTGTTGTGTTGCTGGGAGACGCGGCTAGGGTAATTCACCCCCTGGCAGGTTTGGGAGCTAATATTGGTTTTGAAGATGTGGCTGCAATGATTGATATCCTAGTAGTGAAACGGCCTGTATCTGATATTGGCAAACTTCACGACTGGAAAGCGTTTTCAAAAAATCGTATCAGGAAGAGCAAATTGATGATCCAAGCAATGAGCCGACTGGATGATTTGTACGCTAATACCTCACCGTTATTTACTTTAATAAGAAATACATCTATTAATGCTTTGGATCGTAACAAATTCATTAAGAAGAGATTGATATTGGAAGCTCAGGGGCTTGGTTTCTTATGAGTTGCCTTCGTATGATAAATGATAGGTACAAAAAGCTAGACTAATATGACAAAGACAACGGCCTTGTTTGATATGCACCGGGAATTAGGAGCTAAATTAGTCGACTTTGCCGGCTGGTCGATGCCTCTACATTATGGCTCTCAAATAGAAGAACACCACTGCGTTCGAAAAGCGGCTGGCATATTCGATGTGTCACATATGACAATAATCGATGTGATGGGCGCGGGTTCCGAAACCTATTTTAGGCGTCTGATTGCGAATGACGTTGCAAAACTGAAGAGTAATGGCGCAGCGCTTTACGGACTTTTACTTAATGAAGAAGGAGGAATTATCGATGATATTATTGTGTATCGTCAGCGAGCTGGATTTCGGTTGATTTCTAATGCCTCTACTCGCCATGGAGTTGTAGCTTGGTTGCATAGACACAATTCTGAGGGTATCGAGATAGTAGAGGCGAAGCTGGCCATGATGGCCATTCAGGGTCCACAAGCAATTCAGGCATTTAAAACCGTCAATGGGGGTGCAGTTCCTACAGCAGCATTCACGGCTATTAGTAGCGGTGAACTGTTTGTTGCGCGGACAGGGTATACCGGAGAGGATGGTCTGGAAATTATTTTACCAGAGAAATTAGCTACCGAATTTTGGAAACAAATGGTGGATGGGGGTGTCAGGCCGATTGGCCTAGGTGCCCGAGATAGCCTTAGGTTGGAAGCAGGGCTCAACTTATATGGACTAGATATGACGGAAAATACTAGTCCGCTTGTTTCTAACTTGTCATGGACGTTATGCTGGGAAGCACGAGACCGAAACTTCATAGGTAAAGAGGCTTTAGAAAGACAACTAGAGGAGGGGGCATCTCTCAAGCTCACGGGTTTAGTTTTAGAGGCTAAGGGGGTAATGCGAGCCGGCCAGACCGTATATACTGGTAGTGGCAACGGTGTAGTTACCAGCGGGATATTTTCTCCCACTCTAGGTTGCAGCATTGCTTTGGCCAGGTTGCCGAAAGAGGCGCTTGGGAGTTGTGAAATAGGCCTACGAGGCAAACGAGCGAAAGCCCGAATAGTTAGACCGCCATTCGTTAGACATGGCAAAAAGATTTACCAATAATACTGGCAGTAAATTTTATGAGCGATATACGAGAAGAATTGAAATACGCAAGTACGCACGAATGGGCACGCGTAGAGGATGATGGAACTATAACGATAGGAATAAGTGATCACGCTCAGGATGCTCTGGGTGACATTGTGTATGTTGAGCACCCTGAGGCAGGACAAGAAGTAGTTGCGGGCCAGGAAGTCGCGGTAGTGGAGTCTGTCAAAGCAGCTTCTGATATTTATGCCCCAATTAGTGGTTCTGTAGTATCGGTAAATGAAGATCTAGAGGATGCCCCTGAATTAGTTAATCAAGATCCCTATGGGGGAGGCTGGTTTTTTCGGATCGAGCCGAGAGACCTTAGTGAATTGGATGATTTACTTGATGGCCAAGCATATGAGGAAATTAGTACAGACGATTGATATCTTAACGTTGTAGACAAAACCCAAGTTACGGAGTTGAAATATGCCTTTTATTCCACACACTGTGGAGGAGGTTGAAATAATGTTATCGGAAATAGGCGCCGATAATATCGACCAACTTTTTGATGAAATTCCAGATGCTATAAGAAATCGGTCACTAGATGGGATCGGCCCTGGCATGAGCGAGATGGAGATGCTCCGATTGATGAAATCTCGAGCCGAAGGAAATGTGACCCAAATATGTTTTCTTGGCGCTGGAGCTTATGATCATTTTATACCGTCTGCAGTTTGGGACCTGAGTTCCCGGGGGGAGTTTATGACGGCGTATACTCCTTACCAAGCTGAGGCTAGTCAAGGGACGCTTCAAGTAATTTACGAATATCAGACTATGATCGCTAATTTGACTGGTATGGACGTCGCTAATGCTTCGGTCTATGACGGGGCTTCTGGGCTAGCCGAGGCGGTTCTTATGGCAGTTAGAGCAAACCGTAAGGCGAAATCAAGAAAGGTTCTGATGCCTAAGACGATCCATCCGCATTATAGAAAAGTAGTAGAAAACATTTGTTCTCCTCAAGGCATTGAGATTTTGGAAGTGCCCTTTAAAGATAATGGCCAAACGGACTTGGACTTCTTGGAGAGTGAGTACGATGAGGCGGCGGCAATAATCATTCCACAGTTGAACTTTTTCGGATTGCTGGAGGATATAGATGGGCTGACGGCGTGGGCTAATGGACAGGGAATAATTTCTATCGCTTTGGTTAATCCTTTGACTCTTTCTGTATTATCTCCCCCGGGTGATTGGGGAAGTACTGGTGCAGATATCGCTTGTGGGGATGGACAGCCATTAGGAATACCCATGGCATCAGGTGGCCCATCATTTGGATTTATTTGCTGTTCTAACAAGCTGGTTCGTCAACTACCAGGAAGGCTAGTTGGAAGAACTCTTGATCTAGAGGGCAATCCTGGGTTTAGTTTGACATTACAGGCTCGGGAGCAACATATACGAAGAGGCAAAGCGACCTCGAATATATGCACTAATCAAGGGCTACTAGTTACTGCCGCAACAATGTATATGAGTATTATGGGAGCAGCTGGTATTGCATCTGCAGCTAGGTTATCAGCGCTAAACACTCGAAATTTGGTAGATGGTCTATTAAGTATTAACGGCGTCCAAGAATACTATTCCGGCCCTTATTTCCACGAGCGAGCAATAAAGCTACCTGTGGCAGCAGCTCAAGTTCGAAATGCGTTGCTGAATAAAGGCATCTTGGCCGGATTACCATTAGGCGATTATTTCCCAGAGATGGCAGATGTGCTTTTGGTGTGCGCCACAGAAAAACGTAGTAATAGCGAAATTGATTTGTATATAGAAGAAATAGAGAAGGTGCTGAATTAGAAATGGCATATAGAGAAACGAAGACCATTTTTGAGTTAGGCGAGCCTGGTCGCGTGGCTGGGAGCCAACAATTGGCTATTGGAGAAGCTAATGACTTGGGTATTCCAGCCCAATTTCTGCGTAATGAAGCCCCACTTTTGCCCTCCGTCTCGGAATTACAAAGTGTTCGTCATTTCACAGGCCTTTCCCGAAAAAATTTTTCAATAGATACGCAATTCTATCCGCTTGGCTCATGCACTATGAAGTATAATCCCAGGGGAGCCCATGCTGCGGCGAATTTTCCAGAGTTTCTTAATAGGCACCCGTTATCACCTGAAAGTATTAGCCAGGGGTTTTTGGAGTGCATGCATGACCTGCAGACTTTGTTAGAGGTAGCTACCGGAATGCAAGGGGTGTCTCTCACGCCCATGGCAGGAGCTCAGGGTGAGTTGGCAGGTGTAGCGATGATTCGAGCGTATCATAAAGAGAGGGGAGACGATCAGCGTAGGGAGATATTGGTTCCTAAAGCCGCGCATGGCACTAATCCCGCTACCGCAGTTATGTGTGGTTACGAAGTAGTGGAAGTTAGCCTGGATGATTCGGGCGATGTTGATATCGCCGAACTTAGCGAGTTAGTTGGTCCGCAAACCGCGGGTATTATGCTGACAAACCCATCAACATGCGGCGTGTTTGAGCGGCGAATTAGAGAGATAGCGGATATTATTCATGAAGCCGGAGGGTTGCTTTATTATGATGGCGCTAACCTAAACGCAATCCTAGGCCAGGCTAAGCCGGGCGATATGGGTTTTGACGTTCTTCACATGAATCTCCATAAGACGTTCGCTACTCCGCATGGAGGTGGCGGACCAGGAGCGGGGCCTGTTGGTGTGGGGGAGCGTTTATTACCGTATCTTCCAATTCCTTTCGTAGAAAAAAGAGATGGGGAGTATGGTTGGGCTACAGAGGAGCAAAGGCCCTTATCGATAGGCAGGCTATCTGCTTTCATGGGGAATGCTGGGATACTTCTGCGAGCCCTTTCATACGGTTTGATGTTGGGGCAAGAGGGACTGCGTCGCGTGGGAGAGTACGCAACATTGAATGCTAATTATCTGTCAAGCAGACTGGCTAATGAGGGGTTTGATTTGGCATATCCGGAGAGAAGAGCCACCCATGAGTTTGTCGTCACTTTCGCCAATATCGCTCGATCAGAGGGAATTACAGCAATGGATATTGCTAAAAGATTGCTTGATTACGGTGTTCATGCTCCTACAACCTACTTCCCTCTTTTGATTCCCGAATGTTTTCTAATTGAGCCGACAGAGACGGAAACGAAAGCTGAGCTGGATGCCTTTATTTCTGCTCTAGCGACAATTTCTCAGGAAGTGATCGACCAGCCAGAGATGGTGAAGGCTGCGCCACACTCCACGCCAGTAAAACGTTTGGATGATGTGCGGGCTGCACGAGATCTGGATTTAGTATGGAAACCCAGCTCAACATAAAATAGGGCCTTCAACTACTTTCTTCGAGAGTCGCTAATTAGCAGATTGGTAATTCGAGCTAGTCTGAGGTTCAATCGACCTTATTAAAGGGATAATCATTAATGGTTGATGCACATTTGTACCGCCCCAATGTGGGAATTATTATATCCAATAGTACTCAGGATAGAGTTTTATGGGCTAGGCGTATTGGTGAGGGGAATAAATGGCAGTTTCCGCAAGGCGGCATTGATGATGGAGAATCAATAGAGGAGGCGCTTTTCAGGGAGCTTTTCGAGGAGGCAGGCTTGCGGTCGGCTGATGTTCAGATAGTAGCTAGCACGAACCATTGGTACCGCTATCGATTACCGCATAAGGTCCGCCATCGCTTAAAAGGGTATTTGGGGCAAAACCAAAAATGGTTTTTGTTAAGGATGATGACTGAGGATTCAAGAATCAAATTGGATGCGAGCCAATCACCGGAATTCGATTCTTGGCGTTGGGTGAGTTTTTGGTATCCGCTAAATCAGGTCGCCTATTTTAAGCGGGACGTTTATCGGCAAGCCTTACTGGAATTAGCACCCCATTTCGGTTCCGCGATTGGCGGCGATCAAAAACAGAGGCCTGAATGCTAACCAAATTACGGAAAATCACCTCTGATTTTGCTGATGCACCGACTTTTTCTCGATCGCTACAGGGGCTTGCCAAGAACATGCGGGAAGTAGTGGAGGCTGAAGTTAGCTCCGTATACTTAGTAGTGCCTGGTCAGAGGAACTTCCTTTTTGTCGCGAATGAAGGGTTGAACCGGAATGCTGTTGGTGAGGTAACGTTAGGTAGGAACGAGGGATTGATCTCCTTTGTTGCTGAAAGGGCTGAACCTATAAACCTTGATAATGCGCGCAGTCATCCGCGTTTCCATTTGGTTCCGGAAATCGGGGAAGAGCTCTTCAACGCATTCTTAGGTGTACCTGTAATACATCATCGTCGGGTTATTGGTGTGCTTGTTCTGCAGAGAAAACAGAAAAAACGCTTTGATGAGAGTGAAGAAGCATTTTTAGTTACCCTATCGGCGCAGCTTGCATCGGTAATAGCTCATGCCGAAGCTACTGGCGATGTAGCTAAATTAGCGGAGCATATTAGTTCACAAGAGTTTTTAGAGGATACGGTGTTTTTTGGCGTGCCAGGGTCAAGTGGGGTTGCCCTGGGCTATCCAGTAGTTTTGGAGCCCGTAGCTAGTTTTGACGCTATCCCGGAGCGAGCTATCAAAAACATTAATCGAGAAGTCGGCATAATGACTACTGCTGTGGAAGCAGTTCGTGCAGATATCAGAGGTACGATAAAGAATCTTGCTAACAGTTTACCCCAGGAGGAGCTGGCTTTATTTGAAGCCTATCTTCACATGCTTGACGATGGAGCGTTGACTGGTGATGTTTTAGCGGAGATTAAAGATGGCCATTGGGCTCAAGGAGCGCTAAAGACCGTTATTCAAGCGCATGTGAAGAGGTTTGATAGCATGGAGGATCCCTATTTGAGGGAGAGAGGGGCTGATGTCAAAGATCTGGGCCTACGTTTATTAGCTTACCTCCAAGATGGTCATTCGGACGTTGTCGAATTTCCAGAACATACGATTCTAATTGGTAACGAGCTGACAACATCTATGTTGACAAAAATATCATCGCAAAGGCTTCGTGGGATCGTATCTATGCAAGGCTCGCAAAATTCTCATGTAGCTATATTAGCTCGCGCACTAGGAATCCCCGCGGTAATGGGAGTCGTTGATTTGCCACTTATCCAAATACAAAATGTTCCATTAATCGTAGATGGTTATGCCGGCAAAGTGCATGCCAATCCTTCCAGCGCTACAGAATCTCGATATCTTGCATTGTTGTCTGAGGAGAAGAGATTTGCGAACGAATTAGAGGACTTAAAGGCGTTGCCCCCTATCACCCCTGATGGATGTCGTATGACCCTTTGGGTAAATATTGGTTTGACTACAGAAATTACCGGATCTTTGGACCGGGGAGCAGAGGGGATAGGGTTATTTCGTACCGAGGTTCCTTTTATGGCTCAGGATCGTTTTCCCAGCGAAGAGGAACAGCGAAAGATATACAGGGAGCATTTGGAAGCGTTCACTCCTCGTCCAGTAACGATGCGCATGTTGGATATAGGAGGTGATAAATCTTTGCCCTATTTCCCCATAGGAGACCAAAATCCTTCGTTAGGTTGGAGAGGGATACGGGTCACGCTTGATCATCCCGAAATTTTTATGGTCCAAGCTCGAGCGATGCTAAAAGCAAATGCTGGGCTTGATGGCGATCTTCGGATAATGTTGCCGATGGTATCTACGTTGTTGGAGGTGCAGGAAGCAAAGGCACTTGTCGAACGAGCTTATCAAGAGGTGTTAGAGGAGGATCCTACAGTTAGAAGACCGTTGATAGGAGTAATGATAGAAGTTCCCGCTGCGGTTTATCAAGCTAGGTTATTGGCCAAGGAAGTGGATTTCTTAGCTGTGGGGTCGAATGATTTGACCCAGTATATATTAGCTGTAGATCGAAATAACCCACGGGTTGCGGAGCTTTATAGTGAATTGCATCCTGCAGTGCTAAGGGCGTTAAGGGAGGTGGCGAAAGCTGCCCACGCGGAGGATACCTACGTTGGTATCTGCGGGGAATTTGCAGGTACTCCAGTAGGGGCTATTTTGTTAATGGCTATGGGCTATCATGTGTTATCAATGAATGCTATGAACTTGTCACGGGTGAAATGGGTCATTCGAAATATCAGGTTATCGGATGCTAGACGCATGTTAGCCAAGGTCCTACGACTGGAGACAGCACAACAAGCTAAAGAGTTTATGGACAAAGAACTAGTGGGGGCTGGCCTGGGTGGAATTGTGCCAAGGTACCAAGATACTAGCATGATGACAGACCCTTGATTTTGAGATGAATAAGGAGGTCTTCTGTTTTATCCAGAAATTGATCCAATACTAGTATCCATCGGCCCAATAGCTATTCGTTGGTATGGCCTTTCGTATTTGTTTGGGTTTTTGGCCTGCTTCTATCTGGGAAAGAGACGAGCATCTCTCTATGGCTGGAGCGCAGAGGAGGTTTCTGATTTAGTATTTTATGGTGCTATAGGGGCAGTGTTGGGTGGACGTATTGGCTTTTCTTTTTTTTATGGTTTTGATGTTCTAGCGGACGATCCGCTATTTTTGTTTCGAGTTTGGGAAGGCGGTATGTCTTTTCATGGAGGGCTTATAGGGACACTACTAGCAATTTTTTGGTTTGGCAGAAAAACAAACAGAATTTTTTTAGAGGTCGCAGATTTTATAGCACCTTTAGTCCCAATTGGCTTAGGCTTCGGAAGGCTTGGCAATTTTGCTAATACAGAGTTGCCCGGACGGTTTACGGACTCATTTTTTGGGATATTTTATCCTTGTAAAGCAGATTCGATTCGCAGTATTAACCCGGTGTGCTTTGGCGAATGGGAGGAATTTGCTAGGCATCCATCCCCAATATATCAGTCAGTCGGAGAGGGGTTGGTGCTCTTCGCTATAGTTTTCTATGTAGCTCAATATGCGAGGAAAAGAGACTTTATTTTGAGTGGTTTTGTGTCAGGTGGATTTTTAGTTTTTTATGGATTGATCAGGTGTTTTACTGAGGTGTTTAGAGAACCTGATCCAGGCATTGGGTTTCTTTTATTCGATTTTCTAACAATGGGACAGTTCTTATCGATACCAATGGTGATCGTTGGTATGCTTTTAATGATACGTGCAATAGGGAAGGATCTTAAAGGATGAAACAATATCTTGATCTAATGAGACATGTTCGGGAGAAGGGTGTTTTGCGTTCCGATCGCACTGGTACTGGGACTTATAGCGTATTTGGTCATCAAATGCGGTTTGATTTGAAAGAGGGCTTTCCGTTGGTGACGACAAAGAAGGTTGCTTTGCGCTTAATTGCCCATGAACTTTTGTGGTTTTTGAAAGGGAGCACTAATATAAAATATCTTCTAGATAATAACGTGCATATTTGGGATGAATGGGCAGATGAAGATGGCGAATTGGGCCCCGTATACGGATCTCAATGGAGATCCTGGCCAAACCCGGATGGCTCAAATATCGATCAAATAAGTCAGGTCATATCATCAATAAAAGAAAACCCTGAATCCCGCAGACACATAGTTAGTGCTTGGAATGTCGCCGAGGTTGATAAAATGGCTTTGGCTCCATGTCATACAATGTTTCAGTTCTATGTTGCCAACAAAACATTATCATGTCAGCTATACCAAAGGAGCGCCGATATTTTTTTAGGTGTGCCATTTAACATTGCATCTTACGCTCTGCTAACGCACATGATTGCTCAGGTATGCAGCCTTTCTCCGGGGGAGTTCATTCATACTTTCGGGGATGCTCATATTTATACTAACCATATAGATCAGGTTGACGAGCAGCTAAGTCGAGATCCCATGCCTGCTCCAGAGCTTTCAATTAACCCAGAGGTTGAAGATATTTTTAGCTTTAGCGTAGACGACTTCCGGCTTCGCGATTATCGAAGTCATGGAGCTATCAAGGCCCCAATCGCAATTTGAGTTAGTATGCTGCAAGTCTCTTTAATATGGGCAATGTCAAGGAATCGGCTGATTGGCAGGGGGGGCAGCTTGCCTTGGCAGTTGCCACGGGATTTAAGTTTCTTTTCGAGAACAACTATGGGCAAGCCAGTAATTTTAGGTAGAAAGACCTTTGAGACGCTTAATAGCCCACTAGCTGGTCGTACTAACATCGTTCTTACCAGGGATAAAAAATATTGTGCTGATGGTGTCCAGATAGCGGAAGATTTGGAGAGTGCTATTTCGATAGCAGAGGCACAATGTGCCCTAGATGGACAGAATGAAATTATCATTGCTGGAGGTGCTGACGTATATGAAGCTGCTCTACCAATAGCTACTCGCTTATATTTAACTCTTGTAGATGCGAAGTTAGATGGGGACACGTTTTTCCCCGAAATTAATTTTGAAGATTGGCGAAAGATAGCCTCTGAAAATTTCGAGGCTGATTCAGAGCATAGCCATTCATTTTCCATTACGATGTATGAGCGTTGAAAGTCTAACTCTGGAATACCGCTGCTGGGAGTCTGGCAATAGCAAAACGCGGAAAGGAAGTTATCATGCTATTTTATAGCCTAGGTCCACTTAGATGATTATTAAACCTAGAATCAGGGGTTTTATTTGTACGACAGCCCACCCGGCCGGTTGTTCAGCACACGTGCATCAACAAGTTGATACCGTTAAATCCATGCGGTCCTTGTACTCTAATAGCTCTGCACCTAAGAGGGTTCTAATTCTAGGGTGTTCGGGGGGGTATGGGTTAGCTTCCCGCATTACAGCTGCTTTTGCCTGCCATGCTTCCACTTTGGGGGTGTCATTTGAAAAACCTCCAACAAGCAGCAAAACGGCAACGGCTGGTTGGTATAATAATCGAGCGTTCGCGGACGCTGCAATTTCAGAGGGTCTTTATGCAAAAACTATAGAGGCTGATGCTTTTGCAGATGAGACGCGCGACTCAGTTATTGAAACCATCAAGGCTGATATCGGTAGTATAGATCTGTTGATTTATAGCCTCGCTTCTCCGGTTAGAGAGCATCCTCGAACAGGTAACGTCCATAGATCAGTTATCAAACCGTTAGGCGACACCCTAAATATGAAGTCGGTTAATGTAGATAAAGGTGAAGTGCACGAAATTAACTTGGAGGCAGCGTCCGAAGAGGAAACACTCAATACGGTTTCTGTTATGGGAGGAGAGGATTGGGAATTTTGGATAGATGCCCTACAGAAAGCGGATGTGCTTTCCGCTGGTTTCAGGACAGTAGCTTTTACTTATATTGGTACAGAATTGACTTGGCCAATTTATTGGGAGGGAACGCTGGGAAAGGCTAAAGAGGACCTTGACCGAGCCTCTAAAGAAATATCTTCTAGGTTAGACGTTCTGGGCGGTCAAGCAAAGGTGGCAGTTTTAAAGGCAGTAGTCACCCAAGCAATGAGTGCTATTCCAGTAGTGCCCCTATATGCATCGTTGCTATTCCGAGTGATGAAAGATAAAGGATTGCATGAGGATACTATTCAGCATATATACCGGATGTTCGAAACGCAGCTGTGTCAGGATAAATTTTTGCGTTTGGATGAGCAAGGGAGGGTGAGAATGGATGATCTTGAGATGCTTGATGAGGTGCAAGATTTAGTAAAACAGAGATGGAATCTAGTGAATAGTGAGAATTTATCCGAATTGGCGGATCTATCGGGTTACCGGGCTGATTTCCTAAAGATTTTTGGTTTTGGTATAGATGGGGTGGATTACGAAGCCGACGTAGATCCTACTTTGGCTAATGGATAAAATTTTTCTAAAGGCCTGTAGGGCAGAGCAAACCGACCACACACCAATCTGGTTAAATAGACAAGCTGGTCGATATATGCCTGAGTACCATGCAGTTAAAGGCAATACTCCTAGTTTGGATTTTTTCAAGAATCCCGATTTAGCAGCTAAAGCTGCATTAGATGCACAACGTATACTTGGAGTAGATGCCGCAATACTCTTTGCTGACCTACTGCCGATGCTTGAACCGATGGGATTGGAGTTAGATTATGTGGTTGGGAAGGGGCCAATTTTTAGCAACCCAATTAGAAATGACAAAGATGTACAGCGATTGATTAACAGTTCGGCTGAAGAAGCTACTCCGTATATTTCGAAAACAATAAAAAATATCCTGGGGGATTTGCCTATGGATATCGCTTTGATAGGATTTTCTGGAGCACCTTATACTTTAGCTTCTTATGCCATTGAAGGGCGGGGTTCTTCAAATTATTTGAACGTTAAGAAATTAATGTATGAAGGCGAATCTATTTGGAACCTTTTACTTGCTAAGTTGACGGATCAATTAATTAGTTACCTTAATTTACAGATAAAAGCCGGGGTGCATGCAATCCAGATATTTGATACTTGGGTTGGAAGTCTATCGGTATATGATTTTAGGAGGTTTGTATTGCCCCATACCAAGCGATTGCTTGATGGAGTGAAAGGGAAGGTCCCAATAATTTATTTTGGCACTGGGAACAGCCATTTATTAGTTGATATTATGTCTACAGAACCTGATGTTCTGGCTTTAGATTGGCGGCAGCCTCTTTTCGATACCTGGACCAGGTTGAACTGCCAATCTGTGCAAGGGAATTTGGATCCACTGGTTTTGTGTGCAGATCGGCAGACCATTTCCAACCAAGTGGACATAATTTTAGATGCGGTTGCTGGTAGACCTGGCCATATTTTTAACTTAGGTCATGGGATCATTCCGGAGACTCCGGTGGATAACGTAAAATATCTTGTTGACTATGTTCAAGAGCAATCCTCTCGTATTGGATCCTAATTACCCTAAAAAAAGCAATAAATCCCTCACAGAGCCACTAATTATTGATTTGATAGTTGTATATAGATAGAAATAAGGTTAATTTGCAGCCCATCCGTAAGGGGAACAATAGTGTTCCTCTTTTTTTGCGGGTTTTGGGACTGCAACTACATGCCAGACATGTTATAGGTATTTATGAAGCTCTTTGTTGGAAATCTTCCTTGGTCAGTTACTGATCAAGGCTTGGAAGAAATGTTTAATGGCTTTGGAAGCGTAGATTCGGCCAAAGTAATCACTGACCGGGAAACTGGTCGTTCTCGTGGGTTTGGATTCGTCGAGATGGCGGACGAGGGTGCTCGTTCTGCTATAGAAGACTTGAACGACTCTGAAATCGAGGGCAGAAAGCTCACGGTTAATGAGGCGCGCGACCGAAAACGTCGTTAGTTTTCTCCTCTGAACTGAGCGGTTTAGCCCTTTTCTGAAGTTCTGGGGGGCGGTTTACCCCTGCACATTCGATAAACAGAAACACTGGCTGTAGGCTGACTTTCTGGCCAAAGACTGTATTTTTAATCATGCTCGGTTTTGTTGAGTGCCTTGAACCAAAAAACCCCGGATAGGGCGCCGAAAAGAGTCACCGATAAAGAAGAGAGTACTAGTGGGCTCCCGCTAAAAATTGCGTAAACGTATCCGAATGCCGCTCCGGTTAAGCTTCCCGCCACAATGAAGGCCCTGAAGCTTGCATGCTTTCTCGCTTTTAAGAAGAAAAACACAGGCAATAGAACGGCTTGGAAGCCCAGAAAAAAAACTGGGAGTAAAACGAAAATTATATAATAGAAAATATCACTCATATTATAGGGCCTTATCCTGTTCTGTTGGCATGTTATTGATATTGATCAAATGCCATTTCCGGTAACTCTTTGATTTCTCCATTTCGGTAGATTTCAAACCCATGTGCAAAGGTACGTTTATATTTCTCAGTTGTAACACGAACAATTACCACCAGGCTTCTATCGGAAAGTGCATCCACGTATAGATTATAGGTGAACAACCCATTTGATTCGCTTAATTCCGAGCAGTAAGGACGCCGGCGCAATTTCTCAAACCCCTTAGTTTTTAGATCCTGTACCTCGTCCTCCAACAACTTTAGGGCCTTTTCCCATTTACCGTAATCCATTGTCTCAGTCTGTCACCGCCCCTTCACTTGCGGAACTTACTAGGCGCGCGTATTTAGCGAGCACCCCTTTGGTGGCGTAAGGCCTTGGCTTTTTCCATGCTCTTCCCCTAGCTTCTAGAACACCTTCTGCTACTTCTAAAACTATTTCGCGCGATACCGCATCAATGGTTATTATGTCTCCATCTTCTACTAGCGCTAGGGTTCCTCCTTCGAAGGCTTCGGGGGTTATATGCCCAATAACGAAGCCATGTGAACCACCAGAAAATCTTCCATCCGTAATAAGAGCTACCTCTTGCGACAAACCCCTACCATTTATGGCACTAGTTGGAGATAGCATTTCGCGCATTCCAGGTCCACCCTTCGGACCCTCATAACGAACCACCACCACATCACCAGCGACAATAGCCCCATCTAGGATAGCGGCCATTGCATTTTCTTCACCATGAAAACATTTTGCGGGCCCTGAAAATCGGAGGCCTTCATGTCCTGTTATCTTGGCAACGGCTCCTTCCGCGGCTAAATTTCCATAAAGAACGACCAGATGAGAGTCTTTTTTTATCGGATTATTTAGAGGCCTTATGACTTTCTGGTTCTTTGGGTAGGGCTCGACATCTGATAGATTTTCAGCGAGCGATTTTCCCGTTACAGTCATGCAATCTCCATGGAGCATTTTTTCGTCTAATAAGAGCTTCATCAAGGGCTGTACCCCACCAATCTCTATAAGTTCGCTCATCGAATACTGTCCAGCGGGTCTCATGTCAGCTAGTACCGGCACGTTCTCACCTATCCGGGTAAAATCATCGAGTTCCAAGGGTATGCCAGCGGCTTTAGCTATTGCTAAAAGATGGAGTACAGCGTTGGTGGACCCTTCTAAAGCTATTACCATAGTTATTGCATTCTCAAAGGATTCTTTGCATAGGATATCGCTGGGCTTGATTCCTTTTTCGATTAGGTGGCAGACGGCAGCTCCGGCTTTATAGCTATCTTGGTGTTTAGTATCAGAGATAGCCTCTTGAGCAGAACTATTCGGAAGTGATAGTCCTAGAGCTTCTATAGCGGAAGCCATTGTATTAGCTGTATACATTCCTCCACATGATCCTGGGCCAGGTATAGCAGTAGCCTCAACTTCTAACAGGCCCTTATCGTCAATAGTTCCCGCCGCATGTGCCCCAACGGCTTCAAATACGGAAACAATGTCACGACGGTTTTGTCCTGGCTGAATAGTGCCCCCGTAAACAAAGACGCTTGGTCTGTCCAATCTTGCCATTGCCATGGCGCAGGCAGGCATGTTTTTGTCGCAACCTCCAATTGCTACAAATCCGTCAAAACCCTGCGCTCCAACCACAGTCTCTATAGAGTCTGCTATGACTTCTCTAGACACTAATGAATAACGCATTCCTGGGGTTCCCATGCTAATCCCATCAGAGACCGTTATTGTATTGAACAGCACGCCTTTACCGCCATTTTCATCGGTTCCCAGCGTAGCGGCTTCTGCTAATTCATTAATATGCATGTTACAAGGAGTGACCATGCTCCAGGTTGATGCGATGCCAACTTGTGGTTTCTTAAAATCCGACTCTCTAAACCCGACTGGGTAGAGCATAGCGCGGCTAGGGGCTTGTGTCGGACCATCCACTACGATCGAAGAGAATGGTCTTTTATTACTCATTAAGAATCCTTATTTTGTAATTAAG
>PAMO01000031.1 GCA_002707325.1 Gammaproteobacteria bacterium | reverse complement strand
TTAGTGAGAATCCGATATTGTTATATATGAAAGGTTCCCCAAACGCGCCACAATGTGGTTTTTCTGCTCAAACAGTCCAATGCTTGATCGCTTGCGGCGAGCGTTTTGCCTATGTTGATATTTTGAGTAATCCAGATATCAGAGAAGAACTGCCGTCCTATGCAAATTGGCCAACTTTTCCTCAGCTGTATGTTGGTGGAGAGTTAGTAGGTGGTTGCGATATCGTAACTCAAATGTTTGAAAGCGGAGAGCTTGAGGAATTAGTAAAAGCAACTAGTGGCTAAAAATACTTCTAAGAAAGTTGCTCCCAACCGTTCACGATTGAGCAAAATAGTTCAGCTGTTCGCGAAGCATCATATAAGGCGTCATGGGCTTTTTCTTGGTCAAACGCTATGCCGGCTCGCAAGCATGCTTCTCGTAAGACGGTATGTCCATATGCAACTGCAGCTAGCGAGGCAGTGTCTATAAAACTAAATGGGTGAAAGGGGTTTCGTTTTATGTTGTTGCGCTCTGCGGCTCGCAGCATGAATTGTTGATCAAAGGCTGCATTATGAGCTACTAAAATTGCGCGATGACATTCCTCTCGCTTTATCGCTTTTCTCACAATACTAAACATTTCAGACAGAACTGCATGTTCTGACTCAGCTTCCCGGTTTTCGTTGGAAAGCACGATGCCAGTTACCTTTAGGGCTTCAGGCTCAATTATCGACCCCATGTAAGGGATTACAGATTTTTCCCATTCATCTGCTATAACAAGTTGATCTTCTTCAAATGTCACCTGTACAGCAGCTACCTGCAGAATTGCATTTTTTTCCGCATCAAAACCACCTGTCTCTAGATCGACAATTACTGGTAAGAAGCCTCGAAATCTACCCGCCATGTTCATTAGCTGACAATAACACGTAATATGGATAGATAGCGCAATCTTTCCGCATGAGAACCAATACTTTCCCTGCTAAGATAACTTTGTTTTTCGATTTAATTAATTTGAAGAGAATATAAAGGGTGAAAGAAAAAATCGTATTAGCTTATTCGGGCGGTCTTGATACTTCGGTAATATGTCGATGGTTACAGAAAACCTATGAAGCCGAGGTTGTTACTTTTACTGCTGACATAGGACAGGAAGAGGAGGTTGAGCCGGCTAGGGAAAAAGCTCAAGCGATGGGAGTTAAGGAAATCTATATAGAGGACCTTCGCGAGGAGTTTGTCGCGGATTATGTTTTCCCAATGTTTAGAGCCAATACTTTATATGAGGGAGAATATCTTCTGGGAACAAGCATCGCCCGACCGCTCATTGCTAAGCGGCTAGTGGAAATAGCGCAGGAGACCGGAGCCCGTTCTATATCGCATGGCGCCACTGGAAAAGGGAACAATCAGGTGAGGTTCGAAATAGGGGCATATGCGCTCAATCCGGATATTACTGTTGTAGCACCTTGGCGAGAATGGGAATTGAAGTCGAGAGAAAGTCTCGTGGCATTTTGTGAGGAAAATGACATACCTGTTGACTATCAACGTGGCCCTAAATCCCCCTATTCTATGGATGCAAATTTGCTCCATATTTCATATGAAGGGGACAATCTTGAGGATCCATGGGAGGGACCAGAGGAAGACATGTGGAGATGGACAGTGTCTCCAGAGAATGCTGTGGATAGCGCTCAAGAGGTTGTGATTGATTTTGTATCGGGGGACCCGGTAGCGGTGAATGGTTCAGAGATGAGTGCTTCGGAGCTACTGAAATATCTAAACGATTTGGGTGGCATTCATGGAATTGGCAGATCCGATATCGTGGAGAACAGATATGTTGGTATGAAGTCGAGGGGATGCTATGAGACCCCCGGTGGAACGATTTTGTTAAAGGCACATAGAGGAATAGAGTCTATTACCCTGGATCGCGAAGTTATGCACCTTAAGGATGAAATCATGCCTCGTTATGCTCAATTAATTTATAATGGCTATTGGTGGTCCCCGGAGCGACTGGCGATGCAAGCTTTGATTGACCAAACTCAAAAGGTAGTTAATGGCAGCGTTAAGTTAAAGTTATATAAGGGTAGCGTGTCACTGGTTGGAAGGAAGTCTGAGGCTGATAGCTTATATGACAATACTATTGCTACTTTTGAAGATGATGCCGGATCATATAATCAAAGAGATGCAGAAGGATTTATCAAGTTGAATGCGCTGCGTTTACGTCTCGGTGGGAAAAAGGGGCGGGATTTTTCATCATAAAATATACATATTTGACTATATAGCTGTAGGAGACATAGCCAAATAAATGAAGAAGTCTTCCAACGCGGCGGTTAGTCGCGGTGAGAACCTCTTCTTAGATAGTTTGTGAGAAGATTTAGATCTCCGTTTTATCTCGAAATTCGCACAGGTCCTCAATAGTGCAGGACCCGCACCGCGGTCTGCGGGCGATGCAAACATATCTTCCGTGAAGGATTAACCAGTGGTGCGCATTTACCTGAAATTCTTTTGGGACGAACTTTAGTAGTTTCTGCTCCACCTCTAGGACATTTTTTCCTTTCGCTATGCCAGTTCTATTAGAAACTCTGAATATATGGGTATCAACGGCAATAGTGGGATAGCCGAAGGCTGTGTTTAAAACAACATTTGCGGTTTTTCTTCCGACTCCGGGAAGTGCCTCTAAAGCCTCCCGTTCCCGAGGTACTTCGCTATTATGATCTTTTATTAAAATTTCACATGTTTTAAGGATATTTTCCGCCTTAGTATTGTATAGCCCGATGCTTTTTATATGAGACTTCAATTTTAATAGACCGAGGTCTTTGATTTTTTTCGGGGTATTAGCTATTGGAAATAATGAAGATGTGGCATGGTTGACGCTAACATCTGTAGCTTGCGCAGAAAGTATAACCGATATTAATAGTTCGAAATGCGTCTCGTATTTGAGCTCGGTTGTGGGATTCGCTGTTCCTTCCCTTAAGCGTTGGAAGATTAGCTGCCGTTTGCTGTTATTCATTGTTCGACTGATTGTCTCCTATGTTTGGCTTACCCAGGATTTTTTCCTTATTAATCTTGATAGGCCTAAAAGCATCCCGATTAATATGAATGTACCTGCAGGCGTAGCTAGAATACTAATACCTCGATGCAAGTCGTCATACTCCAAGTCCACCATCTCAGGGAAAAGCAGCGTTATATTACTAAGTAACGACCCTGCGCCAAAAAATTCTTTCAGCCCCCCGACTAAAACAAGTGAAATGCTAAATACAATTAATGGCCTTAAAAAACTTAATGGATTTTGTATAGACGAATTTCGATAGGAATAATCGTCAATCCTATTGAATATTATGCTGTTGATCATCAATATCTGGATGAATACGATTAGCTCAAAATGTATCTCAAACGCTAGCACTTGCGTGATGATTACAGCGATAGAGGTGAATGTTGCAAGAATTAACGTGAAGCAGGGAGAGCTGCTCGATTCCGGAAGATGTGGCCTCAGTAAAGACATAATTAAACTTGAACTGCCCAGTGTAAAGAAACTAGCTAGAGCGAGAGACAGGCCATTAACAAAAGTAGAACTAGCTAAAATAAGGGGACAAATTGCAAAGACTTGAAGCCAGTAAGGGTTGTAGTTCTTACCAGCAATAGCGGAAGATGTGCTCATTACTAACATTCCCCCGGGGGCAATTGTTTTTTAAGAGCTCGTTTTAACGCCAGAATTATTGAGCGGCTGGTAATAGTCGCACCACTAACAATATCGATTTTTCCAAGCTCTTCAGAAGTCTTCTCGTTAATTTTTCTTCTCCAGGTGTGTGTAGAATCGCTAATAAAACTCGCTATCTTTGGGTGCTCATCGTGTTGTGTGACTATAAAATCTTTGGCAACAGAGTTGTCTCTAGCGACGATGAGAATTAATTCTCCACCATATCCACTCTCCTTTATCTTTACTAGATATCTATTGCCGCAGAGAGCGACAACCCCGTTCTTCCAACTAAGAACAGTTTTTTCCGGATAGTGGATCAGGCTCAAGAGTGGAGCGGTCTCATGCTTTATTTTGTTATTTTCTATCTTTTTTAGCGCAAGATTATTGGTTAGCCACAATATGGTAAAGCAGGCTATGGCTACCACTACAGTGGTAGATAGGCACCTAGCTTTTAGCATTGAACTTGATTCTTCTACTATTCAAATAAGGGGTTATAGCATTACCGAGGAGAACAGCGAAAGCAGCGCCATCAGGGTAGTTGCCCCACCCTCGTACAAAGAAAGTTATCGATCCGATTACCATGCCCAAAATGGCCTTGTCACGATTGTGTATGGGCTGTGTTGTGGGATCGGAAGCGACAAAGAATGCTAGGAGCATTGTTGATCCGGCGAATAGGTGAAACAAAGGTGGGCCCTTACTATCCATGCTTCCAGAATCAAAGTTTGCGATGGAGAGCAATGTGATTGTTCCAATTATCGAGAGTGGCGTCTGCCACGAAATCATTTTTTTGAGAATGAGTAATATCCCTCCTATGAGGAAGCATAAGTTTATCCATTCCCATCCGTACCCGCCGATAGTTCCATGGCCATTTAAAACATTCCATGCTTCGAGGACGGTTAATCCTTCCCTGTACTTCATCGAAACTAGCGCTGTGGCATTGGTTAAGCCATCTACTGGTGCAGGCCAGGATGAAACTGTCTCTGGGAAGGAGATTAGGACTATGACATAGCCGACCATTGCCGGATTAAATAAGTGATTTCTTTCTCCGCCATACAGAAGTCTGCCAATAAGTATTGCGCCACCAACAGCTGTGATTACTATGGCCGGCGCAATATCCGGCGGAAGAGATAGACCAATAATAATGGCAGTGATTAGGAATCCGCCATCATGAAGTTCGCTAAGCCTTTTTCTTGATGCAACTAGACAACCCCCTTCAAGAATTAGTGATATACACGTGGCTATTGCTATGTTCCATAGATAACCAGTACCGAAAAAGATAATGGTTGCGGTGGATCCTGGTATCAGAGCGATCATTACCCATTTTATTGGTTTTGGGCTAGCCATTGATTTTGCGACATAATTCTTATTTTCCCGCATAGTTAGAGTAAACCTATGCACGCCATGGATAAGAGCCCTATATTTATTAGGGTTATAGGTGGTCCTTTGAAAGATTGAGGTAGAGCTAGCGAAGTAGTTTGTTTATCTATAGCTGCGAATATTATTAGTATTCCGGCATAGGAAAATGAGAGTAGGAGGGCCGTTATTCCAGTATCTAATAGTGAAAAACCTATTTCTGGCCTTAGAAGAGTTAACCCTAAAATTGCACAATCAATTGTTATAACAGGATTCCTAACGAACAGGGTTCGGCTTAACCCGGTGCGCTTCCAAATTACTGAAATTTGCAGTGCTTTCGCAACAGATAGGATCAATAACATGAAAATTAATATTGAAAGATAGTCCAGCTTAAGTGGGCTCAACAAAACTTCACTAGCCAGATGGTTAAGACAAGAGGAAACAACAAGTATTGCAGCAGCGGTCATACCGATCGAGAGGAAACTTGATGGCCTGGTTGCAAACTCGTTATCCACTCTAAGGCTGAGTAAGGGTGCTAATACAAAATTGTTAGCCAGTATAGAGCCCAATACTATTAGTATGAGATCTTGCATTGTTCCCTATCGCACGATCATCCCTGGTTTGGCTCCCGTATCTGGGCTCAGCAGGAAAATTTCATCTTCACCTTCCCCTGCAGCGAGAACCATTCCCTCGGAGATTCCGAATCGCATTTTCCTCGGCGCGAGATTTGTTACGACCACGCATAGCCTGCCCACTAGATTTTTGGGATCATAGGCGCTTTTTATCCCGGCTAAGATCTGTCGCTCATGATCACCTACGTCTAGCGAAAGCCTGATGAGTTTTTCTGCCCCATCAATGGCCTCAGCGTTCTTAATTTTTCCTACTTTTAATTCTATCTTCGCGAAATCGTCGATACTTATTTCGGATAACGCAATGGGGTTATCCTCGTTGGAAGAAACATTTGCTGATTTTAATTCGTTCACTAACTTTTTCACAGAATCCATCTCCATTCTTGTCAATAGTGGCTTGTATTCCGATATTTCATGGTCAATAAGGGGCTCAGATAGATCTGCCCAATAGAGAGGGTTTATTTTCATGAAGGCTTCAGCCTCCTCGGCCAATTTCGGTAGTATGGGCTTAAGATATAGGATGAGAAGTCGGAATAGGTTTATACCCTGGCTACAGATGGCATGAGCTGCTTCTTTATTACCCTCCTCCTTAATCAACTTCCAGGGCTCGTGCTTCGCTATATATTGGTTTGCTAAGTCGGCGAGGCCCATTATCTCCCTTACGGCTTTACTGGTGTCGCCAGCTTCGTATAGGTTTGCTATCAAATCTTTTTTATCCGTATATTCATTTTGTAGCTCTTCATCATGTAGGTATGCGGATAACCTGCTATCAAAATGTTTCGTGATAAATCCAGCGCATCGGCTTGCAATATTTACCACTTTCCCAATTAAATCTGAGTTTACTCGGGCTACAAAGTCATCGAAATTGATATCGATATCATCTACGGTGCCACTAAGTTTTGTAGCATAGTAGTAACGTAAATATTGAGGATCTAAGTATTGCACATAGGATGACGCGCTAATAAAAGTGCCTTTAGATTTCGACATTTTTGTTCCATCCACGGTTACGAACCCATGTGTATGTATTTTGGTGGGTTTTCTATAGCCAGCGCCCTCGAGGACCGCTGGCCAAAAAAGAGCGTGGAAGTTAACTATATCTTTGCCGATAAAATGGTGCACCTCAGCAGTACTATCGGATTTCCAGTAGTCTTCTAAATTAATATCTTCCCGAGTATTGGCAAGATTTTGTAGGCTAGCCATATAACCTATAGGGGCATCCATCCATACGTAGAAATATTTCGTTTCAGTACCAGGGATGAGAAATCCAAAGTATGGGGCATCCCGGGATATATCCCATGGTTTAAGGCCAGCCTCGAGCCATTCTTTGAGCTTATTTCTCACTTCTTGTTGAACTGATCCACTACTGGTCCACTCATCTAACATACGACTAAATTTTGGGAGATCAAAAAAGTAGTGTTCAGATTCGCGTAATTCTGGGGTTGAATCTGATAGTGTAGACATTGGATCCAGCAACTCAGTGGCATCGTAGGTTGCGCCACAACTGTCACAATTATCGCCATATTGATCGGTTGCGTTACATCGCGGGCAACTGCCGGTTACAAAACGGTCCGCAAGAAAGAGATCACGCTCAATATCGTATAGTTGTTCAATACCTTGAGTGAAAATCAAGCCATTCTCCAGAAGCTTTCTGAAAATCAGGTTAGATAGATCCCTATTTTCGTCCGAATGAGTTGTATGGTAGTTGTCATGTTCGATGTGAAAAGCTTCAAAATCACGCACATGCTCTTGCCGGAAGGATTCGATCAAAATCTCCGGCTCTATGCCTTCCCGTTCTGCTAGGAGCATAGTAGCGGTCCCGTGGGCATCATCCCCGCACACATAAATACAATGGTTTCCAATAAGTCGTTGAAACCTAACCCAAGTATCAGTTTGTATGTGTTCCAAGAGCGTACCCAAGTGAATAGATCCGCTGACGTATGGAAGAGCGCTAGTTATAAGAATTTTACGTTGCATATAAATTTGAGAGTTGCCTTCAAAGTGCTGACTATAGTGGTGCTGTAATTCGAAGTCTTCTAAATTTCACACTTTGCGGTCCCAAAATTATGGATCGAGAGGAATCTTTAGCAACTATCTAATATAATTTATTGCGATTCTTAAGGGTTATCGATCTAATTTGATATTCAAATTAAATCTCTAAGGGAAACTTCTTTGTTATGAAGCCAGAGCAATTTACAGATCCATATGTTGGCAAAACATGGGGAGACCTCGGGGCACGAGTACTCTCATCGGGAAATAGAGTAGCTGTTGCCTTAGGTTATCCGGCTAGGGGTCTTAAAGATCGCCTTACGGATAGTTTGCAAGAATTTTTAGGGGCTCCGGTAGATCTTGAGCTGTCTTTTAGCCCACCCGCCTCAATGGGTCTAGAGCGTGTTAAACATATTATCGCGGTAGCCTCTGGAAAGGGTGGCGTGGGCAAATCCACTACAGCCGTTAATCTAGCTTTGGGATTGGTTCACGAGGGGGCTAAAGTTGGCTTGCTAGACGCTGATATTTATGGGCCTAGCCAAGGAATGATGTTGGGAGTAAAAGATGGGAGTCGGCCCGAAATAGCCGATGAAAAATTTTTCAAGCCGATAGAGGCTCATGGGGTTCAGGCTATGTCGATGAGTTTTCTAACTGATGATAATACGCCTGTAGTTTGGCGAGGACCTATGGTGTCAGGAGCTTTGCAACAGCTTCTGAACCAGTCATTATGGGATGATCTAGATTATTTGATTGTCGATATGCCACCAGGAACAGGCGATATCCAATTGACGCTATCGCAACAAGTACCTGTCTCGGGAGCGGTTATAGTTACCACACCCCAGGATATAGCGCTTTTAGATGCCCGAAAAGGGATAGAAATGTTTCGAAAGGTTAATATTCCTGTGTTGGGGGTAGTGGAAAACATGAGCAGCTATATTTGTCCGAGCTGCGGGGAGGCTTCCTCACTTTTTGGCCAAGGGGGAGGCGCTAAAATTGCTTCACTAACTGATACTCCCCTACTTGCCGAGCTACCTTTAGATATTTCGATTCGCGAGCAGGCGGATGGGGGTACACCAACGGTAGCTGCTGATTCCACTGGGTCGCTAGCTGAGATTTACCGCGAGGCGGCTAGATATATGACAGCGCGTTTATGGGAACAGGCTTCCAGCGGTGGGAGCCAGGCAATAAAAATTAATTTGGCAGAAGACTGAAGACTTAGGAGGTAGTTTGACTATCCAATCGGATCGATGGATTAGAGAAATGGCCGAAGAAGGCATGATAGAGCCTTTCGAGCCCGAACAGGTTCGTCGGCACGGTGAAGATTCTGTAATTTCATACGGAACTTCGAGCTATGGTTATGACGTCCGTTGTGCTCCTAAATTCAAAGTCTTTACGAACATCCATTCAGCTATTGTTGATCCTAAGATGTTTGATGAACGAAGTTTTGTTGATGTGGAGGATGATGTCTGTGTGATACCTCCGAACTCATTCGCTCTAGCCAGCACCATAGAGTATTTTCGCATACCCGAGGATGTTCTTACGGTGTGTGTCGGGAAATCAACTTATGCGCGCTGCGGTATTATCGTAAATGTCACTCCCTTAGAGCCTGAATGGGAAGGACATGTAACTTTGGAGTTTTCAAATACAACCAACCTACCAGCGAAAATCTACGCAAATGAGGGGGTGGCCCAGATGTTATTCTTTAGAGCGGATGAACGCTGCCTAGTTACGTATAAGGATCGAGGAGGCAAATATCAAGGCCAGACAGGCGTTACGCTTCCTAAGCCCTAGACCTTTATTCAGCCCCATGAATTAGCAATTGCGTTTCTTGTTCTGGATAATCGGGCCTAGCGATCTTTCCAATGATCCAAGGTTTTTCGTTAACCGAGTTAAGTAGATCACATGTCTTTTTAGCCTGGTCGGCCGATACACAAATGACGAAACCGACCCCGCAATTGAAGGTGCGAAGCATTTCTCGGCGCGAAATATTTCCATTCTCTTGAAGCCAATTAAATATTTCTGGGATTTCCCAGGAGACCAAGTCTAGTAAAATTGAGTGTTCATTGTTTTTCAACATTCGGGGCAAATTTTCAGTTAGACCGCCCCCAGTTATATGAGCCATTCCCAGAACTTCTATTGAGCCTAATAATTTTTGAATAGAAGCAGCATAGATTCGAGTTGGCATGAGAAGGTCTTCAATAATTGAAGATTTCACCTTAGTTTCATGGTTACCAAGTATTTTTCTGATTAAAGAATAGCCATTAGAGTGTGGCCCGCTGCTTTCAAGCGCGATCAGTACATCGCCACTTCTTATCTTATCTCCAGTAGTTATTAATTGTCTTTCAACCACCCCTACACAGAATCCTGCTAGGTCGTAGTCTCCATCATTATATAGACCGGGCATTTCTGCTGTTTCACCGCCCACTAGGGAGCAGCCAGCTAGGGTGCAGCCATTAGCAATCCCTTTGATTACGCGTTCGGCGATATCGAGATTAAGTTTATCAGTGGCAAAGTAGTCTAAAAACAAGAATGGTTCTGCCCCTGTAACCAATACGTCGTTTACGCACATTGCTACTAGATCTTGCCCGATTGTATCGTGTCGATCATGCTCTATGGCGAGCTTCAATTTTGTGCCAACTCCATCCGTTCCCGTTACGAGAATTGGTTCCTTATATCTCGTTGGAATTTCTGCAAGAGCCGCAAAGCCACCGACATCGTTAAATATTTCGGGTCGCTGCGTCGCCTTGCAAGCAGAAGCGATGCGTCTTACTAGTTCGTTCCCAGCATCTATATTGACGCCAGAATCCCGATAAGTCAGTTCATCAGGCACTTTACCACCTCAAATGCTTGTTTGTTGCATAGTGTACCAGACCTTGTGTGTGGAATTGGTTAAACTCCGTTAACATTTTTTGCTACCGTGCATTGCGTACTAAAAGGATCAAAAAACTTGTACATATACATTGTTTTAGCGATAACCAGTTTAATTTGGTTTAGTCCCGTGATCGCGGAGCCCGTTGATTGGCTCTATGAGGTTGAAGTTCGCGTGCCTGATCAAACTGTTAACAGTCGAACCATAGCGGAAAAAAAGGCCTTAAATGAACTGCTGACCAGATTAAGTGGTTTGAGAGATATTCCAAGTGTATCCGCAATTGATTCAGCCTTGTTGCGTCCAGACCGGTATTATCGAGCGTTTTACTATACAACTGGCACTAGTAAATCGGGTGGAGAAGGATTACCTGAAACATCGCTGAAGGTCGAATTTGATCCCGGGATTGTTCTAGATCTTTTAAAATCAGCTGATCTACCAATCTGGAGAGCAGATCGACCAAAGGTCATATGTTGGGTCGTTTTTGATTTCCTGGATGGTAGAGAAATAGCAGCGTCTGCAGATTCGTCAGAATTCACGACGGCCCTGCAAAAAAGGGCGTTAGAACGAGGACTTCCGCTAGTGCTTCCTCTTATGGATCTCGAGGATAGGCTCTCAGTAGATCCAGCAGCTATTCTTGGCCGGTTTGAAAAGGTATTGTGGACCGCTTCAGAGCGTTATCAGCCTGATGCTATTCTATTGGGGCGTGTACAAACGCTGCCTAATGAGAGATGGGTTGTGGATTGGCAGTTATTGATTGGGAAAGATGAACCGATAATTTTCGCAAAAAGCGAGGATATAGCTGGTATTTCACCTGTAGATATTCAGGATATTTCTGCTATGAGTACTACTTTGCCAATCCTAGCTGCTAACGGAGTCGATTTTGTTGCCGATGAGTTAGCGAAGCGTTTTTCTGTTCTAGGAGATTTAGATAATGATATTACCTTGAGCGTTTATAGCTTGCAGGGGTTGGAAGCATATAGCTCTCTACTTAAATATCTTGGTGAGCTAGAGGTTGTTGACGCTGTCGATGTACAACAAATTAGTGAAGATCGGATAATTTTAGGTATAGAAACCCAAGCCGATAAGCTACAGCTTCTACAAATGTTTGAACAAGATAACAGCTTGTTTCCGATAAAAACTTCCCTTAGGAATGGTTTTCGTGACTCCGATTTAGAGTTAATGTGGCGCCATGATTAGTTTTCAAGCTTCTATTCCCAATGCCATCACCATTTTTCGGATAGGTTTAGTTGCGCCAATTGTTTGGCTTCTCTTGAATACTAATTATGGTGCCGCACTTCTGCTAATGGTTGTAGCAAGTCTTTCTGACGCTTTGGATGGTTGGCTGGCAAGACGTTTTAATTGGCGCAGTTCCTTTGGCGCCGCCATTGATCCTTTTGCCGATAAACTATTAGTTGGCAGTATGTTCGTGGTTTTTTGGATCCAATCACATATTCCCAGTTGGCTGGTTCTCATTGTCTTGTCCCGTGATATTTTGATTTTAATGGGAGCTATTGCTTATCGTTATTTATTTGGAAAAATAAACTTTGCACCCACTTTAGTAAGTAAAGCAAATACAGCGGTTCAGGTGACTATGCTTATAATCTTGCTTATTGAGCTAAGTAGTTTAGGAGTATTAAGCGATATAGCCCAGTCTTTGGTCGATCCTTATTGCTTCCTGCTTTTAGGGCTGTTGGGGATAATTTCAGGGATTGATTATGTGGTGACTTGGAGCCTGAAGGCCTGGAGGAATATTTATGATTCGCACTAATTTCCAAAATTTGGAGAAGGTATCGAGGAAATTGTTTGATGAAGCTTGATCAACAGCTCCCGCTTCGTTTTTCGTATAATGAGCAGCAGGTTTTTGAAAAATTTCAGGCTGCTAATAACTCTGAGTTAATTTTCCGATTGGAGCAAAACCTTCGTGAAGAAAGGTTCTCATCTTTCTGGGTTTGTGGTCGGCCGGGTGTTGGTGTCACTCATATCCTAAATGCCATTTGTCATCGGTTCGGAATCTTAGGCCAAAGAGTTGCTTACCTACCTCTAAGAGAGATGCCAGCTGATTCTCATTTATTGGGCGGTATAGATTCCTCAAGGCTTATCGCAATCGACAATATAGAAGAGTGGATTGGAATCGAGGAACTTGAAATTGCTTTGATGGGCCTTTATCAATCAGTGTTGGTTCATCATGGCAAGATAGTATTTGGCTCTAACAAAGCCGCTAAGGACCTTTTGTTCGCTCTTGCCGATTTTCAATCCAGGTGTTTAGCGTCCTCGTCTGGTTTGGTTCAACCTTTGAGTGATGATGGTAAGAAGGACTTGCTAAAAAATCGGGCAAAAGAAAGAGGACTTCATTTGGATAACCGTGTTCTAGACTATTGGCTTAATAGGTCGCCAAGAGCTTTGGCTGATTTGCTTCGCCAGTTAGAGTTGCTTGATGAGGCTGCTATGCGATCTAAAAAGTTGATAACGGTTCCATTTCTAAAGTCAGTGCTTAAGTTATGACCGACATTTTATTCACGGGTGGAGGAACAGCCGGGCATGTCATACCTATCATTCCATTAATAGAGAAGTTATCAGCTAAGGGAATAGAAATGGCTTTCATTGGTACTGCAAGTGGGTTTGAGTCTGATCTGCTCAGGTCTTATCCAGTGGAATATTATTCTATTCCATCCGGAAAACTTCGACGATACTTTTCACTAAGAAATATAATAGATGCCTTCAGGGTGTTATTGGGTATCTTTCGATCGTATGTTTTGTTAGGGCGAATAAGGCCCCGAGTAGTATTTTCAAAGGGCGGATTTGTGAGCTTTCCAGTAGTTTTTGCCGCTCGTTTAAGAAGAATTCCCATACTACTGCATGAATCGGACGTTACTCCTGGTCTCGCTAACAAACTATCTATGCCATTTGCGGATAAGTTGTATCTAAATTTTCCTGATGCCTCATCTGGTAACTTTTCAGGAGATACTATTACTACGGGAACGCCTATTAGGAAAGATTTACTATTTGGTGATCCGATTAAGGGTAGACAAGTTTTGGGAGTCCCGGAGAATCAACCATTATTGTTGGTTACAGGAGGTAGTTTGGGAGCCGACTTACTCAATCAGACTATTCGTTCTTCTTTGCCCGATCTTCTCGATAAATTTTGGGTAGTCCATATTTGTGGGCATGGAAAGGTTTGTGAGAGGGCTAATGAGCGCTATATGCAATTTGAGTATATTGATAAAGATTGGGGGGACGTATTGGCTGCTGCTGACTTAGTAGTCTCTAGGGCCGGAGCAAACATCGTCTATGAACTGCTAGTATTAGGAAAACCTAATTTGCTTATCCCGCTCTCTCGAAAAGCTAGTAGGGGGGATCAAATAGAAAACGCTAACTACGCGAAGAAAAAAGGATATAGCAGCGTTATTTATGAGGAAGACTTAGATCCCGAGAATTTGGTATCAAGAATAGAGGAAACATGGACTCGTTTGGCCGAATTCAAAGGGTATTTAAGCCACTTCAAAGCTCCGGATTCAGTTTCAATTATTTGCGAAGAACTTTACAGTTATCTGCAGAAAAACTGACGTCTTTATTGTTTTTAGATACCATGCATCCATAGCCCCTCTAGCCAGAACGGAATATCTATTCGTATGTATAAAATCAAAACTTTCAATACCATTTCTTCACGCGGACTAGAGTTATTCGATCCGGTAAAATATTCCGTGGGCGGTGAAGAGCAAAACCCACACGCGATTCTGTTGAGAAGTCATAGGCTCGATTTAGCAGCGGTAACACAAGGCCTTAGAGCCGTGGCGAGAGCGGGGGCAGGTGTGAATAATATTCCAGTTTCTGGATGTACAGAACAAGGCATTGTCGTATTTAATACTCCGGGCGCTAATGCTAATGCGGTTAAGGAGCTTGTTTTAGCAGCACTTCTTTTATCCACGAGAGATATCATCGGTGGCATGCAATTTGTAAGCTCTTTATCTGATCTGAACGACTCTGATGAATTAAATCAAATGGTGGAGTCCGAAAAGAAGCAGTTTAAGGGATCGGAACTACTAGGTAAATCATTGGGGGTTGTTGGATTGGGTGCGATAGGATCAATGGTCGCTCGTTCAGCGTTAGATCTTGGGATGGAAGTTTTAGGGTTTGATCCCGCCATATCTGTTGATGCGGCTTGGCGTTTACCAAGTAATGTCCAGCGGATGGATAATCTGCCGAGTCTTTTCTCGAAAGCTGATTACGTGACTTTGCATGTTCCCCTGTTGCCGGAAACTGAAGGACTGGTTAACGAAGAAACTCTACGTTCTTTTCGCAAAGGCAGCGTTCTTCTGAATTTCGCTCGGCAACCAATAGTTGATAGTAGTGCTCTGAAATCGGCTTTAGATGATGGTCATATCGGTTCTTATATAGCTGATTTTCCGGTGCCCGAAATTGCTGGGCACCCAAGTGTCAAGCTTACACCGCATTTAGGAGCTAGCACTCAGGAGGCAGAGGAGAACTGCGCAATTATGGCTGCCCAACAACTCACCGATTTTTTGGAAACGGGAAATATAAAAAACTCTGTCAATTTTCCCGAGGTAACATTGGAGCCCACAGGAGGATCGCGCTTAGCAATAACAAATCGAAATATACCTGGAGCGCTAGGGCAAATTACTTCGATTCTCGCCAAGAACAAGATAAATGTTGTGGATATGCTGAACAAAAGTAGAGAAAAGGTTGCATATAATTTGATCGATATTACAGAAGTTGTTGAGGGTCACTTGTTACGAGAGCTTGCAGAGCTTGAAACCGTTATAAGTGTGCGTGAATTCCAGGTAACTTAAGGTTTAGCTTGTAAACGATACCCTCGGCGTTTTTGTCTTTTGCGGAATCTTAGTGGCGAAATTTCTTCTAAAAGGCCGGATGTAAGCGGAGGAAAGTCATTGCATATCTGGCTCGCAATGATTTCAGCAGCAAAGTGGCTAAAAATATTGCCCATAGATCCCATAGCTAATGATGCATAAAGATTTCGAATGTGTTGACCTTTATGGTCAACTAATTTTCCAACAACTGGGATTCGGTCAGAGCTTGAGCATCTTGATGCACGCCATTTGCCTAGCCATTTTGTCTCTACCACGTTAAGCTTTTTTAGCGCTTCCCGATTTTTTTTCGTTGCCTCTCCCTGCTTCCAGGCTGTGGTTTCATAAGTACTTCCAACATACAGTTGATTGTCTTTGGGCATCAGATAGCTAGATCCTACTATTGGTATAGCGGGCACTTCGTCTGCTGAGACGATATCTATCTGCCCTTCTGTAGCTTGGACCTCGAGGAAATGAGCTTCGGTAAAGTCCTTATAGGCATTGGCGCAAGCGAGAGTTGTTGGGATATCTGGATCTATATCCTTTAGTTGAATATCAGCGCCATATGATACTTTGATATTTGGGTGATCAAGCAGATGTCTACAAAGTTTTGGCATTTCGATCATGCGGCTATAAGGGAACCAAAGCGCCGAACTAGAGATGTTCCATTTAGTTAAACTTTCGGCTTTTTTGCTATTAATTAGTTGAATCCAGTCGCCAGTAGGACTATATAAATTAGCAAGCTTTACAAGCTTCGATAGAGGCGTATTTTGGTCTGGAATTTGGATCGCGCCCTCCGGTTTAACCCCGGCCTGATTCATTTGGGCAATAGAGTATTGGTAAGCATGGCATCGTAATTTCGCTGAAGAGCTACTGTCACTAAGTAGTCTGGAATGCAGCATAGATATAGGTATCTTTGAGGCCCCTCCCGCAGAACTTTTTCCCTTGTCGAAGACAGCAACGTTCAGACCGCGTTCAGCCAGTTGGCGGGCTAGTGTAGCACCTGCTAGACCAGCACCTAAAATTATAGAGGAGGAGCAACTTGGTCTTTTAGGTAGCCCTTTCTTATTGTAGACCCCTGCCAAACTTTCTCGTTTATTTGGTTGCTGATCAACCGGTCTCATTTTGAAACCGACCTCCTCCAAATTCCTGCGCACTTGCCCAGCCGAAGTGAATGTCGCGACGGTAGTTCCTTTTTTGCTCAAGGCTCCAATTTTTGACATGATTTGGAAATCCCACATTTCAGGGTTCTTGGCTGGTGAAAATCCATCTAGAAACCAAGCGTTAAATTTCGGGCTATTCTGTTCCTGTAGATCTTGAAGAGCTCCATGAACAGAACCCCAATATAGAGAGATGGTTATGTCCCATCTTTTGAAGTGCCTACGATGCCAACCTTTTATGAGAGGAGGGTAGGCATCTATTAGTTCACTATAGAAGGGATATTGCCCTAAACGTTTTTTGGCAATCCTGGAAAATTGAGATTTATGTATGGGGAATTGGTCGCAACTAACGAAGTGAAGGGGTTGATTGTTTGCTCTACAGGTTTTGGCTACAGCTGCCAAGTTAAGCCCTGTCCCAAAACCTAGTTCGCCTACTCGCAAAATGCTCACCTGTCTTTTCATAGACGTTAAGTTGGATGGATCGAGGAGAACTTTTTCTACCTCTCTCTTAAAATCGGGATCATGATAGATGTCCCCAAAATTTATAGAATATGGAACACCATTTTTCGTTGATAACCTTGCAGGTTTTAAAGTCTCACCATTAGACATGTTTCGGTCGGTAAATCTTTTCGAAAATTCAGGTTAGGATAATAGGGGAAATAGTGGAACTCGCAATTTGTTTAGAAAAAATATGTAGTGAATTTTTTTCTAGTGAGGTGGCTTTTTCCTTTTCGTATTGACAGAATATTGGATGACTGTAGCAGTAGAAGGGGTTTTGTTGAGCGATTATTATTATTGGTTGATGCATGGCCTAATTGAAAGCAACTGGTTAGGTATGGTTATCTATACTGGCGTTGCTACTCATATAACCGTTCTATCAGTGACTCTATACTTGCATCGACACATGGCTCATAGGAGTCTACAGCTAAGCACAGCGTTACAACATTTTTTCCGTTTTTGGCTTTGGCTAACCACAGGCATGATAACTAAAGAATGGATTTCAATTCATCGCAAGCATCATGCCAAGTGTGAAACCAAGGACGACCCTCATAGTCCCTGGATAAATGGGTTATCGAACATTTTATTTTTGGGAGCAGAAGCATATCGATCAGAGGCTGGTCGCGATGCTACGATTTCACAATATAGTTCAGGAGCCCCAGAAGATTGGATAGAACGAAGAATTTATAGCTGTTATCCAGCATTGGGCGTAGTGCTTTTGCTTGTCATCGACCTTGTTTTTTTTGGAATTCTTGGGCTCACAGTGTGGGCTGTTCAGATGCTCTGGATCCCTTTTTGGGCAGCGGGTGTTGTTAATGGAATAGGACATTATTGGGGGTACAGGAATTTTGAATGTTCGGATGCCGCTACCAATATTTTTCCATTGGGCTTTTTGATAGGTGGAGAGGAGCTCCATAATAATCATCATACCTATCCGAATTCCGCTAAGTTCTCACGAAAGCCTTGGGAATTTGATTTAGGGTGGTTTTGGATTAGGCTTTTCGAATTGCTAGGTCTAGCAAAAGCTCTCAGCATTAGCCCGATCGCCCATCAGGTCCCAGGAAAATGTGTAATGGATAAAGAGGCAGCATGGGCGATAGTTAATGATCGCTTCAGGGTAATGGCGAGATATGGGAAACACGTGGTTTTGCCGTTGCTAAAAGAAGAGAGGAGGGCTGCTGATAGAAAGAAGCGTTGGCTTTTTGTTAGAGCTAAAAAGATTTTGTGTAGCGATGATTTTTTGCTTGATTTGCGAAGCAGGGAAAGAATTCGAGAACTCGTCAATGTTAGTGCTAAGATCAAGACAATCTACGAGCTAAGGTTAAGTCTCCAGAGAATTTCGACTAATAGGATTGATGATGTTGACCAACTGCTAGAGTTTCTGAGTCGTTGGTGTGCGGAGGCTGAGGAAACAGGTATTGAAGTCCTGGAGAAATTTGTAGAAGAGCTTAGGACCTACTCGATACCGACGCGTCTAAACGGATAGAGTAATAACGCAAGTAAATATAAACGGAAAATTTAAAAATAAGGGGACTATATGCCAAAGTTTATTTTAATTGGATTGTGTGAGCCATCGAGTGAGGAGACACAGGAGCAGTTCGATGAGTGGTTTGTGAATCAACATATTGAGGACACAGCTAAATGTCCGAATTTCGTGCGTGGTAGTGTTTTTAAACTTGCGGGGAAGCACTTGGATGGGGAGACAGTATCTAATTACTTGTCTTTATATGAGGTAGAAGCCGATAGTTACGATGAAGCCGAAAAGACTCTTAACGAATGGCAACGGAATGATGATGCTTGGGAAGGAAGGCAAAAACATTTAGATACAGGGAAAAAGTTTGGGGGCATTCCGTTAAAGGTTAACGGATCGGGATGGTACGAATTAATAAACTCCTATGATGGGCCGAAGGCGTAATGGAAAAATTATCTAATTGTGGGGGCCAACAGCGCTATATGAGAATTTTTGTCCTCCTGCACTAACGTCTAGCATTAAACCACCTTTAGCTATAGTGAAAATCTTGTAGCCTTTGTAGTAAGTGGTTCCTTTTGTTTTAGCATCTGTTTTTTGCCCGCTAGCGGTTGCTGATGGTCCTGTAGTAGTTGTTTTTGCGTTCGCCCCAGCAGTTACCACAACTACTTCCATCTTTCCGCCGAATTCAAAATTACCAGACGAAAATTCCGCAAAAGCTCGTTCATCTTGAAAAAAAATAATTTGGCTGAAGCCTTGTCCTCCCCATGTTGCTCCGACAGAAACCTGCGTCATCGTTGTTTCGCCAACCTGTTGGCCGTTTATATATACTCGGCCACCGCCTCTGGCAGCTCCCAGAATGAAACCAACTTTTCCTACAGTTGGGAAAACGGCATAGCCGTAGCAATGATCGAAGAACGTACTGCTGTCACCAGCGTTCCTGAACAGCTCAACTGTCTTGCTATATTTGTCTGCAAATGCGGTCGAAGTGACTATTAGTAACAATAAGGTTACCAGGAATCTATTTATCACCACCATATACAGCTCCCTTTCACGTTGTATTTGTCTGCACTGCTTTTTTTAGAATGTGACGCATAACGATACCGATATTTGGTCAGATAGTCCTTCACTCAACAAGTCTATCATTCGACGGTCTAGAGTGGGAGTGTTGAAGATAAAAAACAAGAGTCTTTTTTAAGGTGGTGATTGAGCATTTTTACATACGCTCCAGAACAGTAATTCCGAGTAAAGACAAGCCTAGTTTTAGAACGCTTCCCGTCCTTTCACAGATCAGTAGTCTGCTCGCCTGCTTCTCCTTATCAGCATCAAGAATTGTCAGTTCTTCATAAAACTTACTAAACAGACTGGATAGGTTATATAGATACACGCATAAGTAGTGAGGAAAGCCCTCAGCGGCTACTTGATCTAATACTTCCTGAAACCTGATTAGCTCTTTACAGAGAGCACGCTCACTCTGGGCAACTGGATTTATCTTGCCTGATAGGCTATCTGGTTGCACTTCTGCCTGACGGAATATGCTTTGTATGCGAGCATAAGCATATTGCATATATGGCGCCGTATTTCCATTTAGAGCCAGCATATTATCCCAGTCAAAGATATAGTCGCTATTACGGTTTTTTGATAAATCCGCATATTTAACAGCCCCTATTCCTATTGCTTTGGCCAAGTCATTCTGCTCAGTTTCAGTTAGCTCCGAGCCTTTTGATTTAAGTAAGTTCAGAGCTCTTTGTTCTGCTTCGTTAAGAAGATCCGAAAGGCGAATTGTCCCCCCTTCTCTAGTTTTAAATGGTCTTCCATTGCTAGCTAACATAGCGCCTGTCGAGAAGTGGTTCATTTGCTCAATCTTCTTAGCGAAACCAGCTTGTTTCGCCACTGCAAAAACTTGCTTAAAATGGAGTTTTTGTCGGGCGTCTGTAATGTAGATGATTCGATCCGCCCCTAAATTTTCCCGATGCAGAATAGCGGCTAGGTCGGTGGTGGCATACAGATATCCTCCGTCACTTTTCCTTACAATTAGTGGTTGTCTGTCTCCCTCACTACTTGTGAATTCTTCTAAGAACACGCATTGAGCTCCTTCTGATTCTTCCAGTAAACCGCGCTTATTTAATGCTTCTATTACAGTTGGCAATAGCGCGTTGTAACTACTCTCGGGGGCAAGATCCTCGTCTGAAAGACTGACCCCAAGCCTCTCGTAGATCTCTCTACAGTGAGATAAAGAAATATTTATAAACCTCAGCCATTGATTGCGAGTTAGTTGATCTCCTGATTGTAGTGAAACTACTCGTGCTCGCGCTTGTTGCGCAAACTCAGGGTCCTCATCGAATTTTTTTTTGGAAGATCGATAAAAGGTTTCCAGATCAGCAAGGTTTTCGGAAGAAAAGTTTTCGTGCTCCATATTCTCTATAAGCATTCCGAATTGCGTTCCCCAATCGCCCACATGATTCTGCCTTATTACATTATATCCGAGGCAGTCTAAAATCCGTGCTATAGCATCACCTATGATGGTGCTTCGAAGGTGGCCAACATGCATTTCTTTTGCGAGGTTTGGGCTTGAATAGTCAATAACAACCGTTTTTGTTTTTTCCCTCTTCTTTATCAGGTTACCTTTTTCTAGTAGCTCAGAAAAAAAAGAGTTCTTCAGTTCTATGTTAATAAAACCTGGGCCAGCGACTACTAAGGATTCTACAATATCCCCATATTCTGTCTGAGCTATAACTTGTTCTGCGAGTTCTCGTGGCTTAATTTTGAGTGCTTTTGCAATTCTCATTATGCCATTGGCTTGGTAGTCGCCGTGTTCACTCTTTGTGCTTAGCTGAATATCTGCTGAACTATGCTGTCCCGTAACACTGTATATAGCCAGTTCAATTCGCTCTGCTATGAGAGATTTAACATTCATGGCAGTTCCATTTAGTTACTTTTTTTTACATCGTCGGCTTGTATACCTTTGTCACGAGTTGTTACCAAAAAAGTGACCTGTTCACCTTCATGGAGGACTGGTCTATTACGATTGTTTTTGTCGCTTTGCCTAATTGCTCTCTGATGAACAAAGATTTCATCCCCATTTTGTCGAACGATAAAGCCATAGCCTTTAGTCCGATTGAACCATTTTACGGTTCCGGTTTCTCTCAGGTCATTATCTTTATTTCGACCAGCTTTATTGTGATTATTTCTGCTATATCGTTTCCTTTGATTTTTGGATTTGGGTTGGCGACGTGTTTTATTCCCCTTGCTAGATCTTCCTTCGAGGTTGGCGAACAGAAAACTATTGAGAAACAAACCTATGAAAATTAGTCCAATAAGCGCCAGGTTATTAGCTGGCCAAAGTCGTGTTGCTATTTCCGTGATAGCGACTGCTAGGAAGATAGAGGTTGCTACAGCTATTAGAATTGTTCGCATGGTAAGCCTCGCCTAAAAACCACCTATGATAACCAACGGTGATGCCTTAAGGCAGTAATATCTGGTGGAAACTTCGTTAAACTTTTAGGTGTTAGAGCCTTCGGGCTCTTAATATTATGATTGGTTCTAGAGGAAGTGCTTCCGAGATGCCCATCTTTACAGCGGTTTTACTGTTTTCAATACGTTTAATAACTTCCCAGCCATTTGTCACCTTACCGAAGACGGTATAGCCAGGCCGACGCCTTTTCGAGTTTAATGAGGCATTATTACGGACATTGATGAAGAATTGTGATGATGCTGAATCCGGATCCTCAGTTCTAGCCATAGCTATCGAACCAGTCTTGTTGGACAGGCCATTGAGTGATTCATTAGTTACTGTATTCTCGGAATCGTAATACTTAAGGTTTCGATCGAATCCACCGGTTTGTACCATAAAATTTGCTATGACCCTATGGAAAATAAGCCCGTCATAAAATTTTGATTCAATCAATTTCAGAAAGTTATCGACTGTTGCTGGCGCCCGTTCCGGATATAGGACTAGTTCAAAACTTCCCAGATTAGTCTCTACTAGTACTTGGGGATTGGCGTCGGCATTCGCAGACGAAATCATCGAGGATGCGAGGAAAATAGTCAGTATCAGCTTATGTTTCATGACTTGTCTCCGTTTAGAACATTCACGTACATGCGGACTGCTTGCGCTAGACCTACTGTCAAAGAATCGTTTATTAGGGCATGACCGATAGATACTTCTAGTAAGCAATCAATCTCTCTGAAAGCTTCTAAATTTAGGGTATTCAGGTCATGACCTGCATTAACGCCTAAACCTAGGTCATTTGCTAGGGTTGCCATTTCGCGATATAGAGCGAAAATTTTTCTTGAGTCCTTGTGATGGATGCCCTTTTCTTTGAGGGTTTTAGCGAATGGACCCGTATATAATTCTATACGATCAGCCCCATATTTTTTTGCTAAGGTTATTTGCTCCGGATCTGGGTCCATAAATAGGCTGATGCGCGAGCCTACAGATTTGTATAGTAGAATAAGATCTGCAAGCTCTTCATTGTCGCGCGTCAAATCCCAACCATGATCAGACGTAAGTTGGTTTTCCGTGTCTGGAACAAGTGTAACTTGCTCTGGTTTAGCAGTGCAGACGAGATGGGAAAAGCCGGGATAACCATTAGGATTGGGCTTTGCAAGTGGGTTCCCTTCGATGTTGAATTCTATTTGTGCTTGCTCCCGCAGGAATTCAGTGAGCACTATAATATCCTGCGGTCTAATGTGTCGTTGGTCAGAACGGGGATGGACTGTGATTCCTTTGGCTCCATTTGATATGGCTATTTTAGCGGCTTCAATGATATTCGGTTCATCACCTTCGCGAGAATTTCTTAATAGGGCTATTTTGTTGAGGTTCACACTTAAGATCGTCATATTAATTTCTCAAAGTTAGAAGAAGCCGTCTACGAATATAGACGCCTTATTCTTGTTCGTCTTCTGTTATTCGCTATCGAGAGTGCTTGCTGGAGCTGATAATGCTCCTTTTTTATTTAGGTAGAGAATGGTTAATAAGACATATAGCAGAGTTATTCCAAAGCCACCTACCAATTTATATCCCACCCAAAATTCCATGGAGAAATTGTAAGCGACCACAAGATTTAATGTGCCTGCTGCGAAAAAACCTAGTGACCAACCTAGGTTAAGAACCTTCCAGATATCATCCTCTAACTCTAATTGTGTGCTGAGAATTCGCTTCAGAACATTTTGTGTACCAACGAACTCAGAACCAAGCAGCGTTGCCGCTAGTAACCAATTAACGACGGTTGGCTTCCACTGAATGAATGTTTCGTCCCTAAGCAGCAGAGTCATTCCGCCAAAAATCAAGCTTACCCAGAAGGTCACTTTTAGTTGGGTATTGATAGATTTGCCAGTTAAGAGCATGGCAGTAATTTGTATTGTGATACCTATAATGAGGGCCCCGGTTGCGTAGTAGATGTCTGCAAGAAAAAAGACAATTGCAAATAGTACTACGGGCATAAGGTCAATTAGTTGGTTCATTTTGTTCCTGCAATGGTTATGAGGACTACACGCCTTTTAGGACTAATAAAAAAGAATAATAAAATAAATAAGTGAGCCTGCATAATTGCAACATCCAAAGCAAAAACGCTTTTTCGTAAGTGTTGCACTCATATTTACGATCTGGAGTAAGTGAAAAATTCGTAAATGGAGGATGGGCGTTCTGCTTCGATCAGTCTTATAATAGGAGGTTACACTATCATATTAAGAGGTCTCTTTGAGTACCAGCGAGTCGAGTAATCGTGTTTTATCTGGGATGCGCCCGACCGGCCGTTTGCACTTGGGTCATTACCATGGGGTAATAAAGAATTGGGTGAGATTGCAACATGAGTATGAGAGCTTCTTTTT
>PAMO01000030.1 GCA_002707325.1 Gammaproteobacteria bacterium | reverse complement strand
AGGGAGTAGTGTTGGAATTGGGAATATGGAAATAATTAGAGGTACGCATAATCTAAAGTCGCGGCACCGAGGATGCGTGTTGACAATTGGTAATTTTGACGGCGTACATCATGGACACAAATTGCTTTTGTCCCATCTAGAAGAAAAAAAAAGAGAGTTCCAGGTGCCAAGTACGCTGTTAACGATGGAACCAGCTCCAAGAGAATATTTTCGTGGAGAAGCAGTTCCGGCTAGACTTACAAGATTTCGAGAGAAGGTGACGCTACTCGAGCCGCTTGGCCTTGACCGCATATTGTGTCTGCCCTTCAACGAGCAGATAGCAAATGTTCCCCCTGAGTGGGTTGTAGATGATTTGTGTCATAAACTCCTTGATGTTCGACATGTTGTTGTTGGAGACGATTTCCGCTTCGGAAAGGGAGCTAAGGGAAGCTATTCTACGATAGATGCTGCAGGTCGAAAGTATGGTTTTGGAGTTAGTTCTCTTGGTACCTTGATATATGATTCTGAGATGGTTAGCAGCACGCGAGTGCGACAATTGCTAGCGCTAGGAGATTTTCCTTCAGCAGAAAAGTTGCTTGGCCATCCCTATTTCATTATGGGGCGAGTCGTTTATGGTAGACAGTTGGGGAGAGAGCTTGGCGTGCCTACGGCTAATATTCAGCTTCAGCGATATCGAGCCGCATTGGAGGGGGTATATAGTGTCAAAGTTAGTGGTTTAGGTGAGTTGCGGTACGGCGTAGCTAACATTGGGGTTCGTCCAACAGTAGATGGCCGTGAGCCATTATTAGAGGTTCATATCTTTGACTTTGATGAGGATATATACGGCGATCTAATAACTGTAGAGTTCTGTAATAAGATTCGAGAAGAGCGTGAGTTCCATGACTTGGAAGCATTGAAGACACAGATTCATCAGGATTTAGAAGTTGCTAGAGATTGGTTTCATGGGACTTAAAAGCAAATATATTAATTTGCCCCTTTGGCTGATTATCGCTGGCTTAATCATATTGTTGGATCAAGTCACAAAAAGTCTAGCGGTTGGCAGTCTTCGTTTGGGAGAGTTAGTCAATGTATCAAGTATTTTTAGTTGGGTAAGGTGGCATAACGATGGAGCTGCTTTTTCATTGCTAGGAGGTCTAAACGCTCGATGGTTTCTCGTAGCTATTTCTTTGGGCTTTTCGGTTTTTTTAATACGTGAGTTGGTGAAAACTTCTCGGATTGACCAGCATATGCTCTGTCTAGCATATGTTCTTGTTTTGGGTGGTGCGCTCGGGAATGCGATAGATCGGATTTTCTTGGGTTATGTAGTAGATTTTATACTTTTCCATTATCGTGAATGGTATTTTCCGGCTTTTAATTTAGCGGATGCTTCAATAACTGTTGGAGCTATTTTTTGGATAGCTTACGGAGTTTTTGAGGTCGGAAATAGTACCGAAAAAAACCAAGGTAGCTGATGCCTGAAATTATAGCTAGTAGTTCTTCTGGAATCATAGGACCAGATAGTAGGGTAACTCTTCATTTCTCTCTAATCTTGGATTCTGGCGATGAATTTGACACCACTCGTGGAGGAGACCCCGCCACTTTTACTATGGGAGATATGAGTTTATTACCAGGATTTGAAAAGTCATTGTGTGGTTTAAAGGCGGGTGATGAGGTGCAGATATCACTAACAGCTGATCAGGCTTTTGGTCCTAGGCAGGACGCGAAAGTACAGCGACTTGCAAAAAATAGGTTTCGAGGTATGAGCATAGAGCCCGGATTATTAGTGTCTTTTTCATCAGATGGGGGCGAATTACCAGGCCTGGTGACCGATATTTTTGAGGACATGGTAGAAATTGATTTTAACCACCCTTTAGCAGGAAAAAATATTACTTTTGATGTCTCAATTATTTCTGTCGGTGTTTAATGCTCAGTATCTAAGCTGTTACTGCCTAACCAATAAAGGGTAGCCAGCTAAAAAAACCACGTTTTTTATTTTTCTCTTTTTTTTCTGGATCTTTCGATCGTGGTGGTGGAACGAAACCTTCTGGATGATCTATTTTAACTGGCGGTGTAACCTCTGGCCTATCGAGAAGTCCTAGGGTTACCATATTTGTCCATGAACGATCCCTATTGCGTACCTCATCATTGACGATAAAATCCCCGTTGTCATCGAAAGAGGAATGGTTAGGGAAATTAATAGCTAGAACTCTAAGTGAATCATTAGCTGCATCCTTCATATTAAGCTTGAAGTTAGCTTCTATTATGATTGATAAGGCATCAGCGACTGTTGGCGACTTGGAGTAGGTCTCGACAACATATCTCGCTCTATTACTAGCTGCGATATAGGCTCCTCGTCGCATATAGTATCGAGCAATATTTAGTTCGGATTCGGCTAGAAGATTACGAAGATATACCATTCTTTTACTGGCATCGGGAGCGTACTGACTGTCGGGGTGGTTTGATAGAAGCTCACTAAAATCATCATAAGCTTGCTGTGCCGGCGCCACATCTCTTTTCGATAGATCCGTAGAAAAAATTCTATCCAGAAAACTCCGGTTTTTATTGAAGGCTGAAAGCCCTTTTAAGTAACGAGCATAGTCAAGGTAAGGATTTTGGGGGTGCAGTCTTATAAAACGGTCTGCAGATATTCGGGCATCCTCATGATCAAAGGACATATATTGGGCGTAGATGATTTCTAGTTGAGCTTGTTCAGCATATCGCCCGAAAGGAAATTGAGCTTCCAGTTGTTGTAGGCCACGAATAGCACCATCATAATTGCCAGCTCTCAGGGATCGTTGAGTTCGGTTATAAAGTTTTTGTTCTGTGGTATCTATGTCTTCATATTGTCCCTTTTTTTTATCATCACCTATGAAAGGCATCCATGAACAGCTCGATAAAAAAAGCATACAAGAGGATAGTAGCCAGATTAGGAGAGAACTTTGTTTTTTTGACATATTGAAAAAGGTCGCTCTGGGACGCCAGTATTTTTGGTTAAGATAATGATTTGGTTCGCTCATGCAACTATTAGGAATGAAAAAAACACATAATGACAGCAATTGATAGAGAGATGTTAGTCCCAGACGATCTTGCTGGAAAGAGAATAGATAGCGTTTCAGCCATTTTGTTTGATGATTTTTCGAGAGCTACTTTATCCGGATGGATAAGGGATGGATCTTTAAAGGTAAATGGAAAGGTTGTTAAGCCAAAGATGAAGCTTATCGGTGGTGAAAGAATAACGTTACGAACAGTTAGAGTCGCTCGGGAGGACTGGAGCACAGCTCAGGATATTAATTTTGGCATAATTTACGAAGATGATGATCTGATAGTAATAAATAAGCCTAGTGGGCTAGTAGTGCACCCTGGAGCTGGAAATCGAGACGGGACACTTGTTAACGGCTTGGTTTCCCATCGAAAGACATTGGCATTTCTTCCTAGAGCCGGCATCGTTCATCGTCTTGATAAAAATACTACGGGATTAATGTTAGTCGCGGCGACTGAGGCAGCGTTCAAGAAACTCACCTCTGATATACAAAATAGAGAGGTGCAAAGGCATTATGAGGCTATTGTTGAAGGGGCTATGATTTCTGGAGGTGAAATAAACAGGCCGATAGGTCGTAATCCACGTAATAGGTTGTTGAAGGCTGTTCGTCCGGAGGGGCGAGAGGCTAGAACGATGGTGAGCATCTTAGAAAAATTTGTGGACCACACTGTGTTGGATATTACTTTGAAGACAGGGAGAACTCACCAAATTCGAGTGCATATGAGTAGTGAAGGTTTTCCTATCGTAGGGGATAACGCATATGGATTTAAGGGACGAGCACCCAAGGGCGCCAGTGCAGAGCTCACAACTGCTTTGCGACATTTTGGGAGGCAAGCGCTGCACGCAAAGAGGTTAGTGTTAAAGCATCCTGTTACAGGAGAGGAAAAAGACTTTAAAATTGAACCACCGCCAGACTATCGCCATTTAGTCAGTCTTTTGCGGGATGATAATGTTCAGGATGATGCCTGAGTGGTAAGTAGGAATTTCCCTAAAGATTGGGTAGAGGGAAGAATGCCAAAGAATGTCAGGGCTTTGACTACGACTGTCAGTAATCCCTCAGGGGTAAGCGAAGGCCCCTATGCAAATTTCAATTTAGCTACTCATGTTGGAGATGAGTCTAGGGCGGTGCAAGAGAATAGAAAAATATTAAGCGAGATTCTTGGCGTTACAAATATTTTTTGGCTTAATCAAGAGCATGGAACGAGGTGTGTGCAAGTAGAAGGAGTTGGAACGCCCTCGCCGCTAGCAGATGGGGCCTGGACCAAGAAGTCTGGGATTGCACTGGCGGTTTTAACTGCCGATTGCGTTCCTATAGTATTGGCCGACAAAGAGGGATGTTCTATTGCTATCGCTCATGCGGGATGGCGAGGTATAGCTTCTGGTATAGTAGACCAGATTGTTAATTCAATATCTGCCACTCATTTATCGAGCATTGTTGCGTGGATTGGTCCGGCAATAGGCAAGGATTATTATGTAATTGATGTGGAGGTCCGAGAGGCCATTAGTAGCAGTATCAAAGGAGTAGACGATTTTTTTGTGCGAACTGTATCCGACCAATCCAAAGTAAAATATTATGCTGATTTATCGGGAATAGTTTCGCATCGTCTTTTGCAGTTGGGGTTGAAAGATATTTCTGGAGGAGGTATTTGTTCGGCAAGCGACAGGAGGTTCTATTCCTATCGCCGTGATGCAGTTACAGGTCGGATGGCTACCCTTGTATGGCGTGATAAGTAAAAAAAATAAGAAATTCTGCGCGCAAAGTTTTTCATGCGTTGACATGGCGAAAGCGAACGCCAAGAATACGCGACTCATTTTTATAATTTGTTTATAAACTACTTTAAAAATCAGATAGTTATGTTATTGGCTAATCTGGGGAATAGGATAATTTGTGTCAAGTAAGAACGGTGGAACAGAAATAGAGCGATTATCGGGTGGAGATATGCTTCTCCGTGCCCTGCAAGATTCCGGTGTGGAATACATTTTTGGGTATCCCGGTGGTTCTGCTTTGCATATATATGATGCGATTTTTAGGCAAAAGAAGATTCAACATATATTGGTTAGGCATGAACAAGGAGCCACACATATGGCCGATGCATATGCTAGGTCAACTGGAAAAATTGGTGTGGTTTTAGTGACTTCAGGGCCTGGCGCTACAAATGCAATAACAGGAATAGCAACAGCTCACATGGATTCTATTCCGATGATTGTCATCTCGGGACAGGTTCCAAGTCCCCTAATAGGTACTGATGCTTTCCAAGAAACAGATATGATTGGGATTTCAAGACCGATCGTAAAGCATTCTTTTTTAGTTCGCCAATGTAGTGAGATACCTGGAATAGTCGCGAAAGCTTTTCATATTGCTAGTAGTGGCAGACCTGGTCCTGTGGTTATTGATGTTCCTAAGGATACTACTGATCCAGTTATTACTGCTGAATACCATTTTCCAAAATCGGTAACGATGCGATCCTATAGTCCCCCCGTTAGGGGTAGTTCGGGGCAGATTAGAAAAGCAGCTGAGATACTGTTGGAGTCTAAAAGACCTGTTATATACAGTGGGGGGGGCGTTATTCAAGGGGAAGCTTCTGGTGCGCTGATTTCTCTCGCCAAGAGAATGAATTTTCCTGTAACCAATACTTTGATGGGCTTAGGCGCATATCCGGGAGATGATCCCCAGTTTTTAGGTATGCTTGGTATGCATGGAACTTACGAAGCCAACATGTCTATGCATCGAGCTGACGTGGTGCTTGCCTTAGGGGCTAGGTTTGATGATAGGGTTACAAATGACCCATCTTTGTTCTGTCCAGATGCCAAGATTATACATGTAGATGTAGATCCAGCATCCATTTCTAAGATAATTAAAGCTGATGTTCCGATCGTAGGCCAAGTAGGTAATATTGTTGAGGAGCTTGATTCTCTGATTGGTCAAGAGATAGAAAAGAATCCGCAACGATACAATGTAGAGAACCTTTCTGATTGGTGGACGGAAATAAAAAGTTGGAAAGAAGCTCATGGGCTAGATCATGCGCTGGAAGTGAAGCCTGGTGCCTCTATTCTGCCTCAAATGGCTATTCAAACCCTTTACAAAGTGACTAAGGGTGAGGCATTTGTAACTTCAGATGTCGGACAGCATCAGATGTTTGCCGCTCAGTATTACAAGTTTTCTAAGCCTAGACGTTGGATTAATTCTGGTGGGCTTGGGACTATGGGTTTTGGGCTCCCAGCGGCGATGGGCGTGCAAGTTGCTAGACCTAAAGATGTAGTAGTATGCATTACAGGTGAAGGAAGCTTTATGATGAATATGCAAGAGCTTTCAACGTGTCTTCAATACGGTCTGGCGATCAAGATTATTAACCTAAATAATCAGGCGTTAGGAATGGTTAAGCAATGGCAAGATATGCAATATGCAGGACGTCATTCACATAGCACCTATAGTGACTCCTTGCCTGATTTTAAGCATTTGGCTGAAGCATTTGGACATGTCGGATTGAAGGTAGAAACCCCAGATGATCTGGAGCCTACTTTAGAGTATGCGTTCTCTGATGAGCTACGAGATCGAACTGTTTTCGTTGATATCTGGATCGATCCTGACGAACATGTTTACCCTATGGCAGTTAAAGGTGGCGCTATGAGTGACATGTATTTAAGTAAGGAAACAAGAAGTTAGAGAGAGGACAAAATTGATGCGGCATATTATTGCAGTCCTATTGGAGAATGAGGCAGGAGCTTTATCAAGGGTAGTTGGTTTGTTTGCACAGCGCAGTTATAACATCGAAAGTTTAACGGTTGCGCCTACTGAAGACAGTAGTCTATCGCGCCTAACGTTAACTACGATTGGCGATGAAACTATAATTGAGCAGATCATAAAGCACCTATATAGACTGGTAGAAGTAGTTCGGGTGATAAACCTTTCCGAGTCAGAGCATATTGAACGTGAACTTTTACTGATAAAGCTAAGAGCGGAGGGTCAGGCACGATCTGAGATAAAACGCACTTGTGATATTTTTCGGGGGCAGATAGTTGACGTTACAGCGAACAGTTACATTATCCAGTTATATGGTCCGGGAGAGAAACTGGATGCTTTTATAAGTGCGATCGGTAAAGCAACGATTTTAGAGGTAGTGAGGTCTGGGGTATCAGGTATTAGTCGAGGCGATAAGGTTTTGACAATATAGAAATCACCTATGAATATATGCCATACAGAATTACTACAACTGCAAAAAAGACTGAAAAACAACAAATTAGCGGGAGCCAGCATGCAGGTTTATTACGATAAAGATACCGATCTGTCGATTGTTCAGAAAATGAAGGTAGTGGTCATTGGTTATGGATCACAGGGGCATGCTCATGCTAATAATTTAAGAGACTCAGGAGTTTCTTCAGTGATTATTGGGTTACGCAATGGATCTGGTTCTTGGGCCAAGGCAGAAAATGCTGGATTTACGGTTGAGGAAGTATCGGAATCAGTCAAAGATGCAGATTTAGTAATGATGCTCACTCCCGATGAACATCAACAAAGGATATATAAGGAGGAAGTTGAACCTTCTTTAAAAGAGGGGGCTACTCTAGCCTTCGCGCATGGCTTTAATATCCATTTCGAGCTTATTGAACCAAGAAAGGATCTAGATGTAATAATGATTGCTCCCAAAGGTCCTGGCCATACCGTTAGATCGACCTATCAAGAGGGTGGCGGGGTTCCGAGTTTAATAGCGATATTTCAAGATGCTTCGGGTCAAGCGAAAAATATTGCGCTGTCATACGCTTCGGCTAATGGGGCTGGTAGAGCGGGCGTGATTGAAACAACATTTCGTGAAGAGACCGAAACGGATTTATTCGGCGAACAAGCAGTCTTATGTGGAGGCGCCGCAGCTCTAGTTCAGGCAGGATTCGAGACTTTGGTTGAAGCTGGTTATGCTCCAGAGATGGCATATTTTGAATGTCTCCACGAATTAAAACTTATCGTTGATTTTTTCTATGAGGGTGGAATTAGTAATATGTGGTATACCGTTTCCAATACTGCTGAATATGGCGGTTTAACTAGAGGCGAACGCATTATCACTGAAGATACGAAGGAGGAGATGAAAAAAATACTTGAAGAAATCCAAACTGGCAAATTCGCTCAGGAATTTGTTAGCGAAAATCTAGCGGGAGCGCCCGGCATAAAAGCTATGCGTCGAATTAGCCAACAGCATCCAATAGAGGATGTAGGGCTGAAACTAAGAGCGATGATGCCATGGATAGAAGAACATAAATTAGTGGATAAGGACGTTAATTAGTCGGAGTGTCGTAGGTATGGAGAAGAAAATACATTCCAACTTATCAGTAGTGCCGGAAGCGGAGGTAGAGCATCGCGCTGACGATCATGCTTTAAAAAAGAGAGGGATATATTTGCTTCCGAATCTTATTACTACTGGCGCTTTGTTTTCCGGTTTTTACGCTGTTGTTGCTGGTATGAATGGTCAGCGAATAGGAGCGTCCCTAGCTATTTTTGTTGCCATGGCCTTAGATACCGCTGATGGGTTGGTAGCTAGAAGAACGAAGACAGAAAGCCAGTTTGGAGCGCAATATGACAGCTTGTCTGATATGGTCGCTTTTGGTGTTGCTCCAGCGTTGGTCGCATTTTCATCTGGTTTAAGTGGTGAATTGGGTCGAATTGGTTGGGTCATTACTTTTATATATATGGCATGTGCTGCTTTGCGATTAGCGCGATTTAATGTTACTACGGACTTGCAAAGAAAATCATTTACTGGACTGCCTAGCCCATCCGCAGCAGCTCTAGTTGCGTGCACAATATTGGTTTGGTCAGATAGTTACGATTTGTACTCTGGATTTTTCCCCGCCATAGGACTTGGAATAGTCACCTTGATTGCTGGTCTTCTCATGGTTTCAAATTTTAAATATTTTTCCCCTAAATCTATTAACCTGAGAGATCGAGTTCCGTTTGTGACAATAATTTTTGCCATGCTAATATTTTCAATTCTATTAATAGACCCGCCAAAAGTGTTGCTAGCTGTTGCCATTTGCTACGCTCTTTCTGGCCCACTGGGTTTTTGTATTAGCTATATCCATAAAAGTCATCGATCAGTTTAGTGTAACGTTGCGGCTACAATTTCTAATTTGACATAGCGGATCTCTTTGAGCTAGCGCTAGCAAGCTTTGCTAAGCAAGCTTCAGTATCTTCCCAGTTTATACAAGCGTCGGTGACGCTTTTCCCGTACACCATATCCTTTTTTTCGCTGATCTTTTGATTTCCTTCTATGAGATTGCTTTCAATCATCACTCCAAAAATCTGAGGTTCGCCCTCTGCCAACTGCTTACATATATTGTCACAAACTTCGATCTGTTTGTTGTGATTTTTACTACTATTGGCATGGCTCATATCAATCATTACTCGGTTAATTTGGCCAGCTTGCTCGAGTAATTTGCTAGCGTCGCTGACGGATGGATTATCAAAGTTTGTTTTCCCTCCGCCACCTCTGAGTATAAGGTGGCAGTCTTCATTTCCCGCCGTAGAAAAAATCGCCGATCGCCCACGTTTTGTTACACTGAGGAAAATATGAGAATGAGCAGCTGAACCGATAGCATCTACTGCTACTTGGACAGACCCATCTGTACTGTTTTTAAAACCTACGGGGCACGATAATCCTGAGGCTAGTTGCCTATGTACCTGACTTTCGGTAGTCCGTGCTCCTATTGCTCCCCAACTGCCTAGATCACCAATATACTGGGGAGTGATTGGATCTAAATATTCTGTACCGGTTCCTAGACCTAAGTCAGCGATGTCTCGCAGAATTCGCCGTGCTGTGCGAAGTCCGGTATTAATATCAAAAGTATTATCAAGATGAGGATCATTTATGAGCCCTTTCCAACCCACAGTTGTTCTTGGCTTTTCGAAATATACACGCATTATGATATGTAAATTTTCTTTAAATTTTTCAGCCAGAACAGCAAGGCGTTCAGCGTATTCGAGGCCAGCTTTCGGATCATGTATTGAGCAGGGGCCTACGACTGCAAGGATTCTTTTATCTGAACCGTGGAGGATGTCACTTATTTGTTTGCGATTATCGAAAATTAATTGTGATGCATCATCGGATAAAGGGAGTTCTTCTATCAAACTATCTGGTGGAATTACCTCTTCCATGCCCGTTATGCGGACGTCGTCAGTTAAATACTTCATCGTGCTAATTGCCATCTATTAATTGCGTTGTTAAGTGTACAATGGTCGAAGCCAGCTGGTTAGAGGTAGCGAGCAATAAATTTTGTCGATTACTACGAACAATAAGGAAAGCGAAAAACGGGGTATCTTATCAAAGATAGGGGTGGATATTTGGTTGCTCAGAAAAAATGCTATTTTGGACGATCAAGTAGATGAGGCAAGAGATGTCGGCTTGGCTGAAGAGAAGACATCCGCTACGGCGCTAGTTTTAGGCAATCTCGCCATTTTAGTGAGCGATTTCTCGACTGATAATAAGCATCTTATAAAAGACTTATTCGGTTCTATTGTCGGTTATGGGAACCTACTAGATTCATATGAAGAAATGGAGTTTTTTTGGTCTGGCAATGGCGCTCCAGGATCTGACGCTCTTCAGTCTTTTTTACGGAAAATTTTTATTAACTGTGATTCCCCCGTTTTACTTGCAGAAAGCAGCTTATTGGAATTTCCATCTATGACGGAGAATGAGTACTCGGTAGAGGAAATTCCGACCTTAGCAGATCTTTCCAATAATCCAGATTTGAAGCGTGAGCTATGGCAACGAATTCAGAAACTTTAATAGGGCCTAATTTATGCCCTAGTATCCGAAAAATGGCTGAAGAGGACCTTAATAGCGTTGTAATTAACGAAAATAAAAGCTACGAGTTTCCTTGGACTCGAGGCGTTTTCAACGACTGTTTGGGAAGAGATTATGAGTGTTGGGTAGTGTGCTTTGATAAAAAGATTATTGGACATGCAATTTTTTCCGAAGCTGCTAATGAGGCGCACCTTTTAAATCTCTGTATTGAACCGGAATTCCAGGGGCGCGGTTTTGGGAGAAAACTGGTACATCATGTGTTATCGATCGCTAGGAGTTTTGCAGTAACGCTTGTTTTTCTGGAAGTCCGTATTTCTAATTTGGCGGCCAATCAATTATATGAGTCCATTGGTTTTTCTCAGATAGGTGTTAGAAAAAGCTATTATCCTGCAAAAATTGGCTATGAGGATGCAAAGGTTTTAGCGATAGATGTATCACAGTACTTCGCCTCTGATAACGTATACTTAGCCTGGAATTAGAATTAATAATCTGACTAGATGACTAACTCGAACCTTTCTAACGCCGTAAATCGTCGCCGTACTTTTGCGATCATATCGCATCCGGATGCGGGTAAAACAACTATTACGGAGAAATTACTTCTATTAGGCAGCGCAATAAAGCTTGCTGGAACTGTTAAAGCTAGAAAATCCGATAGGCATGCGACTTCTGATTGGATGGCGATGGAACAAGAACGAGGCATATCGGTTACGACATCGGTTATGCAGTTTTCCTATGAAGATCGAGTCGTTAATTTGCTGGATACCCCAGGACATGAGGATTTTTCCGAGGACACCTACCGCACGCTAACAGCTGTTGATTCGGCACTTATGGTTATAGACGGGGCTAAAGGGGTGGAGCCAAGAACGATAAGATTGATGGAGGTCTGCCGTCTACGAGATACACCAATTGTTTCTTTTATAAATAAACTCGATCGTGAAATTAGGGATCCTATAGAAGTTCTTGACGAGATAGAGGCCATATTAGGAATTGCTTGTTCCCCAATGAATTGGCCATTAGGGTGGGGCCGAGATTTTAAAGGGGTCTATGATTTAATAAATGATGTCATTGTCTGTTATGAATCAGGTCATTCAAATCACCGCACGGAATATGTTCGGATTTCTGGTATCAAGAGCGCTGAAGCTAAGAACTTTCTTGCGACAGATTATCAGAAAATAGTCGATGAAATAGAATTAGTGAAAGGGGCTAGCCATATTTTTGATGAGGAAAGCTTTCTTTCGGGAGATCTCACGCCTGTTTTCTTCGGCACGGCTCTAGGCAATTTTGGGGTTAAAGAAATGTTAGAAGCCTTTATTATTCATGCTCCACCCCCCCAACCTCGAGATACAAACAAAAGGCTGGTTCATCCAACGGAATCACGCTTTAGCGGTTTCGTTTTCAAGATTCAGGCGAACATGGATCCTAAGCATCGGGACCGTATAGCGTTTCTAAGGGTTTGCTCTGGAAGTTATCATCAAGGTATGCGAATGCATCATGTAAGGTTAAAAAAAGACATAAAAGTTTCTGATGCTGTGACTTTTTTAGCAGGTGAACGCGATCAAGCAACGCATGCGTATCCGGGCGATATTATTGGCTTGCATAATCATGGAACGATACAGATTGGAGATACTTTTACAGAGGGAAATACTGATCGTTTTCAGGGAATACCAAATTTCGCACCGGAACTATTTCGAATAGTGCGTGTAAAAGATCCGCTTAAGACCAAGCAATTAGAAAAAGGACTATTGCAGCTTTCTGAAGAAGGAGCCAGTCAGGTTTTTAGGCCGTTCCGAAACAATGATATGATTGTCGGAGCTGTAGGGATTCTCCAATTTGATTTGGTAGCATTCCGATTACGTGAAGAATATAGGGCAGACTGCCTATACGAAACTACTAATATCTATTCGGTTAGATGGATAGAGTGCACTGATGATAAGATGTTGTCAGATTTTAGAAACCGGAATCAAGATAATCTAGGGCTGGATGGTGGTGGGCATTTAGCATACTTGGCTCCAACAAGAGCTAATCTGCAATTAGTTCAAGAACGATGGCCTGATATAAGTTTTCTTAATACTCGCGAACATTAAATTTGCGGAACTATTTAATATGAAGGACAAGCAGCTGGATTTGGAGAGCGATATTTTCAAGATGGCAGGAGACCCTATGTCTAGTGCCATTGATGCGGCTTGTATTTTAGGT
>PAMO01000029.1 GCA_002707325.1 Gammaproteobacteria bacterium | reverse complement strand
CTTCCCTAGGATTCTTGAATCCACCTCCCTCACCACCTTCGACAACTAAACCATCAACGCCTGCATCAATAGCCTTTAACGCAGCATCCAAACTTGGCACTACGTGAAAAACTGTAAGTCCTGCCTCTTTCAACTGGCTTGTATACCTCTGGGGATTTCCTGCCGAAGTAGTTACGAAACGAACACCCTGCTCAATAACAAATTCAACGATATTCGGATCCCGAACAAAAGCCTGAGCGATATTTACCCCAAAAGGTCTATCAGTTAACTCCCGCATTTGGGTTATCTCATGACGTACAGCTTCAAGTTCACCAGATGATGTTTCAATAACTCCCAGACCACCTGCATTGGAAACCGCTGATGCAAGCTGAGACCGGGCTATCCAACCCATAGGAGCTTGAACAACAGGTATTTCGATACCAAGCATTTCTGTAATACGGTTCTTGAGTATCACCTTGCACTCCTATCTTTTCTATGAAATAACGATCATCTAAGATCGGGCAGTTGATAACCCTCAGAATCTAAGCCTGCTCGCACCACCTTCTTGTCCATCTTGCCGGTAGAAGTTAACGGGATAGCATCAACAAATAAAATATCATCTGGCAACTGCCATTTCGCAAACGCTGTCGAGCAATGATCAAGAATAGACTGTTTTTCCACCTTTAAATTCGGCTCTAAGATAACTAATGCCACAGGCCGCTCATCCCATTTGGGGTGTGGCTGAGCAACAACACAAGCCTGCGCAACTCCTTCCATAGCTACAATATGGTTCTCTAAATCCACCGATGAAATCCATTCACCACCACTTTTAACCAAATCTTTCGACCGATCACTAATTATCAAATATTCTTCTTTGTCTATTTTCCCTACGTCACCAGTGATCAACCAATCCTTATAGAACCTCTCTGGCTGAGGGTTATTATAATACTCAGAACATATCCAAGGCCCACGAATCAGTATCTCTCCAACAGTTTCCCCGTCGTGTGGTAAGTGGTTGAAATCCTCATCAAATATATCAAGCTCAATGCCAGGCATCACTTGACCAGCTTTAGCCACATTCTGAAACCGATCATCATCCGATATTTCAAGATGTGATCTTTTCATTACTCTTCTGGACAAAGTTGCTAATGGTGAAGTTTCTGTCATTCCCCAACCTTGAATCATTTCCACACCCAATGAATCCCAATACCACCGGATCAAAGATGGTGGAGGAGCGGACCCTCCACAAGTAAGCCTACTCAGGCTCGAGAGATCATACTGATCTGGTTCTCCTTCTACCAAACCCTTAACTCCCTGCCATATGGTTGGCACTCCAGCCGACATGGTAATATTTTCCGAAGAAAGTAAATCGAGCAACCGAGCAGGATCCATAAACCGGTGAGGCATAACTTGTTTGCATCCTAACATTAAAGCTGCCCAAGGAAGCCCCCATCCCATCGCATGAAACATTGGCACTATCCCCATCATGCTGTCAGTTGCAGATAAACCCATTGAGTCCGTTAGGGAAACTACTAAAGTATGAATATATTGAGATCGATGTTCATACTCGACTCCCTTAGGATTCCCAGTCGTTCCACTCGTATAACATAAACCCAGAGAAGAATTTTCATCTATTTCTGGCCATGCATATTCAGTATCCTGACCTGCTATAAAATCTTCATAATCAATTGGATTAGGTAAATCGGTCTTCCACCCCTCAAAACCTTCCTCGGTAGCAACGATAACCCTCTCAACACTTGGCATACGGCCAATTAATTTTTCTAGTAGTGGCAGCAAATCAGCATCCACAATAATTAAGCGATCTTGCGCGTGATCTATGATGTATTCCAGATCTTTGTCCGAAAGCCTGATGTTGAGAGTGTGGAGGACGGCTCCCATGCCAGCAATAGCATGATAGGCTTCCAGATGGCGTGACCCATTCCACATGAATGTTGCAACCCTATCGCCTACTTGGATACCCGCTTTTGTAAGAGCATGGGCCAACTGATGAGCTCGATCACGCACCTCTTTAGCACTCTGACGCCTTACTCCAGTTTCAGTAGCGGTAACAATCTCACTATTGGGACTTATTCGTGCCCCGCGATCAAGTATTCGTGACATTAAAAGTGGCGATCTTTGCATTGCCATATTTTTCTACCCCTTCAAGAAAAAAACTCTAGTTTAACACCCATATTAACAGTCGTGGCTAACACCGCCCAGCCGAGTGATAAACGCTAGTACTATAAAACTAAAATTGGCCCGTAAGAGCAAGTTGGAGAGTGAAATCGGGAGCACTATCCCCTGTAAGATTTTCCACTAATCCAAAATCCAGCCAATAGCTTTTTCTAATCGCTATTCTGCCACCAAGTGTCCCCTGCAAAGAAAAGCCGCCAACCTGATCAAAGGGCGTCTCTAACAACCTTGTATGTCCATCCAATTGCGCGATTAGGCGGACACGATTTGCCAGCGCCCTTTGAATTCCGAAATGAAAAATACCAGTAACTGCCTTCTGTCGCGATGGCAATAAATCTCCTTCACCTAAAAATGTAACGCCTCCGCCAAATGTTAAATTAAGACGCCAAAGATTAAGCAAATCAGAATTCTGGTACTCTGCCCAGATAGAAAAGTCGGCAGCTCCTGATCCAGTCATGTCGGCAATATATCCGGTAGGAAATTTAATCGTTGCTCGCATAGCTAGAGCTGAAGAATTAGTCCTAAATAACTGATATCCAAACCATGCCCTCAAGTCGCCAATATTACTTTTCTTAGACTGGAAATCGAGAAAATACTCTCCATCAAACCGAATTCGATAATCAAGCTGGTTACGAAGAGCCATGTTTCGACTGCCATTTGGGAATCCAAAAAAATTATGGAATCGATCGACAAAACCATCTAAGTAGCCCGGGCCATGGGATATATAGGGCATTGTTAATCCGACCTCATAAGATGCTTGGCCACCGAAAACATGACGTGCACTAAATGTAGTCCAATAGGTCTCGCCATCATAGAAAACTTCATCGTTGTCCTTTCTGGCACCGCTAAAATTATTTGTAACTTCAAATCCCATACGCAATTGACTGCCGGTCAAAAAGAAATCGGCCCCCATAGGTCGAGGTAGCCCATACAATTGTGATACTGGCATCATGTTTTTGATCTGAAGAGGCTGTTGATTAGCAAAACAAAAACTAATCAAGCTAAATGGCACTACTAATAAAAAATATATCCAAACAATAATAGGTCGTGTCATATTAATACTTTAGGGAAAATGGAATGCCTGATCACTTTAACGCGCGTTATAGTTAGAAAGGTCCTGGAAATCTTTAGAAAGGCCCAGCAGTCGCTCCTCTAAGTATTTCCTTTGTGACTCACTAAGATTATTAATAAGCCATACCGCAATTTCTCTACTTAGGTTCTCATTGTGAGCAAAAATATCTGTCAGCGGCGCGCCATAGTATCGCTCACGATTCTTCACCAAATCAGAAAATTGTTCCTCGAAATAAATCTTATTTGGCTTTTTAAACAAAAGGGTCATAAAGTCTTGTTGCCAGCGCTTTCGATACTCAAACCACAAAATCCTTTCTGGAATATAGTCCGCGCTTCTAGTTTTGATATAACTTCGTTGGCTGCGGCTTAATCGACCAACAAACCGTCGAGCGTATGAACTCAACTCAGAAGCCCAAATACTCTGTACTCTAGCCAAATCTTCAGACCCCTCTTTCCCAATAATGTTTCTGTTAGCACGCTCCAAAAAAATAGGGAGCTTCGCCATCTGTTGCTCATTCATCATCAGCAAAATTTGGGACGAAAGTGGCAATACTCTCTCAAAAGTTGTCTCTATCAACACAAAGGTCTTTTCTTCCAGAGCAAGAAGTTCTTCGCTGGATGTTCCATCTAATAGTGCCGGTGGAAGTTCACGCAGTATCTTTGCATACTTCGGTAGTTGGGTCTCTCTGTGCCAGCGATGCAGTCCCTCAAACTCTGCATCGAATAGAGCCCTTTGGGATGTAGTCATTTGGATATAATCGCTAACTCCCCAAAGAATAAATCGATCAAGATTATTGTATGCATACTGAACGGTACAACTTTGCAAAAGGAGAGATATGACACATATTTTCAATAAATCTAAAAATTCTTTGGTTCTATACATGGCAAAAACAGCTTAATGTTCAAGAAAATTAAGGATCCAGTCAGCAGCTTTCGGCTGGTCCGTATCAATTGTCAACGACTCAGATCCTATTTCGAAAATGTCTGGATCAAGGTCTTTCCGCCTGGCTTCAATTAAAGCTCTAAAATAGTCCTTCGAAAATTCAGGATGGCTCTGCAAAGTCAATATCTGACGACCAATGGCATATCCACTGTTGCCACAATTCTCACTCCTGGCAACGAGACGAGCCCCATCTGGAAGGCACGTAACTTGATCTCTATGGGTAGACAACAAAAAAAACTCTTGATCTAAATTCTTTCTATTCTCAAAAGATTCGAGAATATCTATCTTCTGTGTGCCTAAAACCCAACCAACTTTTTCCGTTTTCCCTCCAAAAAAGTGGGCGATTAATTGATGACCAAAGCATATACCAATCAACTTACGATCACTTCTGACCACTTTTTCAACAAACCTGGCCAGCGCAAATATCCATGGTTTATCCTCATATACACTACTTCGGCTGCCGGTAATAATGTATGCATCACTAGACAACTCTCTTGGATAAGACATCCGATGACAATCAATGATTGTAAAGTTAATAGGAGTTGTTGACCGCTTAACTAGTAAATTCTCAAACATATCTGGATAGTCTCCATACTTTAGTCGCAAAGCTGGGCTAACACTATCAGTCTGCAATATCGCTATTTCCATATTCCCATAATACAAGATTTTTTTAGATATCAACTAAGTCAGCACGCTCTAGAAGCCCAAACCTTTTTAGGTAAAAACGTCATTTGATACTGTGGATAACTTTGAGGATAAGTCGCTGTTGTCTTTGGATAACCCCTAAGGGATCGAATCAATATACTGAAGAGTAAGTTTTTTAATTGTGATTATTAATCCAATAAAAACAATAGGTTATAAATTTTTATCCTCAAATGTGCCTCATTTCTAGCAGAGATATTATTCACCAGTTAAATATTCTTCAGACTCTGTGTATAACCACCCATATATCCCGTGTTAGTGTGTACTATCAGCACACCTGTTATTTCTAGATAGCTCTGGGAAGCCATCAAATCCTCATCAATGCATATAGGCAAACATTTTCCGACGATATTTCTTAGCCAATTCGGAGCCTTTTCCTAAAAGACTGAAGATTCGAATCATAGTCGTTCGACCTATATCTTCGCCAAACTCACGATCAGTTTTGAGAATATGCAGACACCGCTCCAAGGCATATTCGTAATCTTGCTCGACTACCGCCAACAAAGCAGATCTGTATAACTCCTCCGTGTCTTCCGTATCGGTGGATGATCGAGATTTGGACAAATCTCCTAAAGCAGCGACTTCGTCATAGAATTCAATTCTAGTTTGTGGTCGATCGCGCTCAGCGACTTCCTGAGGAATAGTTACTAATACACCACGAGCCTCTTCCATATTGTTCTGGAGAGCTAATATATCTGCCAACTCCACACGCATGGAGTGATTATTTGGTTCTTCTTGTATTGCCTGCTCCAGCATCACAAGGGCTTGCTCATAATCCTTATCTCTAATAAAAATTTGTAGTTGATCCTTCAGCACCTCTACAGATGACAGTGTGAGGCGATCCACTAGTTCTCTCATAGAGCTCTCAGTCTGCGGGCCATCAAGTTGCTCTACAAGCTGCCCATCAGAAATCACCCGGATACTGGGTAAACCTTGCACCTGCAGATGTTGCGCCAACGACTGATCTTGCGCAACATTTACTAACCCCAATAGGATCTTCCCTTGATTACTATTAACAATAGACTCGAGTAAGGCCCTAGCTTCTGATGAAGGAGGCACTTCTTCAGCCCAAAAAAGAATTAAAACGGGAGTAGCCTTCGATTGCTCTACAACGTCAGCTTGAAAAGACTCCGGTGTAACCTGAAATATATAATTACCTTCCATCGATCGATCCACCTACCTACCTTCAATCAACTACCAATACCTGGAATTAACAGTATATCGGTTTCTTCATCGAAGCTGCATCCCTGTTCCCCAAAATTCCTCTACTGAATAGTAAAAATGAGGTTTCATCTCTCCTAAACCCTACATATAGCAACCTGCCAAGCGTAGTAAATCCATATCTTTAGAGTTTTTTTAGCTATTTTTCAATAGATACCCAGTCGATACCTGTTTCCTGCGTGGCAAAGTCTAACCAATCCACATCGCTACGAAACTTTTCAAAGCTGGCCTCCAATAAATCTGTCCTATTATTTGTCTCAGAGACGTGGCCAACAACTACCTTCATATCGATATTCTTTACCATATCTAGAAAAAAAACCGCCTGATCATTAGAAAGATGTCCTAAATTTCCAGCTATTCGTTTTTTCAATTTGGCAGGGTAATTACCTTTCATTAATAATTCCGCATCATGATTACTTTCCATCATTAGCCCTGCACAATCCCTATACTGAGAAATAACATGGGGGGTTACCTGTCCTAGGTCGGATATAACACCTATACGAACCTGCTTATACTCAAATACGAACTGCACTGGTTCCCTTGCATCGTGCGGAACTACAATGGGATGGACTAATACATCGCCTATAGGGAACGCTATCCCTCCATATATGCGATTACCAAATAACTGGTTATCAAGTGCCCTAAAAGTCCCATAAGAAGCAAAGATAGGAATTCCATATTTGTGCGAGAGAGCAGCTACACCACTAACATGATCCGCATGCTCATGGGTAATCAATATTGCCCTTACATCACCGGGACCGACGTGTAGCCGGGCAAACCGAGCTTCCGCTTGTTTGAGGGAAAATCCGCAATCCACCAATATCAGCTGCTCGCCAATATCTATAAGGGTAGCATTACCCCTGCTACCACTACCTAACGATGCAAATCTAATCAACTCGCAAATTCACGAATCATCACTAATAAATCCTGGCTAGATTCCCGGTTAATATGCTGATCATTTTCATCCAGAATGAATACCGAAAAAATTGAATCAGTAATTTCCTCCATCACAATCTGTAGGTCATCAGTGGTAGCCATTTTTTTTCTAGCACCGGAACCAAGGAGGCGCCTAAAGAAACCTCTTCCTTCGTCTGCAATCAAAAAGGAGTCCCCAATTGCTACGAAATACTTTCCTGTTTCGCTATCACTACTTTTTATTTCAACCTCCGCTCTATCAAGCGCTTGTCCAATCGCTGCCCACGCCCTGGATCTATCAAGATAAAAACGCAGTGTGGGAATTCCACTATCATTTCGCACAACCTCTGACTTAGCCCCTAAACTTATTCCTTGAGCAATCATTGAAACCGTTTGTTCGGAGACTTTAGCAGCTATAAAGGCGCCTATTTCACTTAGTATATCTGCCTCTATCCCATCGAGAGAGGATTTAATTTTTGAAATATCCACTAAGACGTTGCCAGAAAGAACTGGCGCATCTTTAGCCGGCGTAAATTGGTGCCTTAAATGGACCTCCGCTGTGCGTTCCCGCATTCCTCTTTCTATTCTGACTAGAATACGATCCCAGCCACCGTTTATGGTGCTAGATTCACGAACATCTCTCATGACGGTTCGGACTACATCACGATAATTCTGATTCTCAATCTGCATCCAAGCTGAATTTAAACGGCCCTCACTTCCGAGCTCTTCAACTATTTCAACTCCGTTTTCCGCCAGAAACTGCTTTACCTTAGGCCATACTCCATCGGGCGATTCAGGTACCGCCAACCATCTTCGGCCCCCAAGCCTCTGAATACGGACCTCATCTCTAGCATCATTCGCGTACATTGCTCTAGGTTGGGGCGGGCGACCAGGATAAAAAGCTGGGTTCACTTGATTATCATTCGCAGGAATTGGAAAAGGATCCTGTATTCTTTCATGTGATAAATCTGGCGGGATAATCAATGCTTCCTGATCGGTGGCATCCATATAGTCGTCCGCTTTGTTAACGAAAATGCCCTCATCATCATTAAAACTGGCGCAACCAGCAAATCCTAAAACCAATATAATTAATAGTATCCGGACATCATCAAACATCAAAGCGCCCCAATCGACTTCAGATTATCCACTAATTCTTGTCTCAAATGTTCTGAGAGTTCTAGAAGTGGGAGCCGGATACCTAGGTCAGCCCTACCCATCTCATATAAAGCCCATTTGACAGGTTGAGGACTAGGCTCACAGAACAATATTTTATGAATAGGTTGCATCTTTTCATCAAAGGACTTTGCTTCCTTAATATTTCCTTGGGAAAAGGCCAGACAAAATTCAGCCATCTTTCTCGGTAATATATTTGCGGTTACTGAAATACAACCCACCGCTCCAAGTTCGAGCATTTTCAGATTCTGGCCATCCTCCCCAGAAAAAACCAAAAAGTCTGATGTACAACCCAATAATATTTCCGCAACACGATTATAATCTCCACAGGCTTCCTTTATACCAATGATATTCTTAATAGGTGCCAATCTTTGAACAGTCTCCGCCGCTAAATCACAGCCTGTTCTCGATGGGACATTGTAAAGAATAATCGGAATATCGACGGCCTGGGCTATTGCTTCATAATGTCTATAAAGGCCTTCTTGAGTAGGCCTATTATAGTAAGGCGTAACAGAAAGCGAGGCATCGACTCCTAGATTTTCTGCCTCTTGCGTTAAGTGAATGGCTTCGATGGTAGAATTAGCGCCAGTTCCAGCTATTACAGGGATACGACTTGCAACGACTTCTACTGTATGCCGAACTACCTCTAAATGCTCTTCAATCGTTAAGGTTGCTGATTCCCCTGTTGTGCCCACAGAAACAATGCCATTTGTTCCTTCTTGGCAGTGCCACTCAATAAGCCGGGTTAGAGCCTCCCAATCAATCTCCGATGATGGAGTCATTGGGGTTATTAATGCAACTATACTACCGCTAAACATAATATTTTGTATTACGCCAATTAAATTAATATTAGGTCATCTTACTTTAGGCGGCTAAACCGCCTCAACCGAAGAATTCGCTGATTGCGATGGCCATGCCAAATAAATAGCCTTAATTAAAGTGGCTAAAGGTATCGCAAATAGGACTCCCCAAAATCCCCATAACCCGCCGAAAAATAATACCGACGACACAATCGTAATAGGGTGCAAATCTAATGCTGTCGAAAAAAGCAGCGGTACCAAGAAGTTAGCATCAACAAACTGTATAAATAAATAGGCACCAAAGACTCCAGCAAACTCCATCGACCATCCATACTGAACCACCGCGACCAAGAAAACTGGCACTGTAACTACCGCAGCTCCGACGAAAGGGATTAGCACTGAGAGGCCAACCAATACGGATAATAACAAAGCATAGTTCAAGCCAAAAAACGCAAAAACTACGAATGCTACGGAACCAACTATGAGGATTTCGATAAATTTTCCACGAACATAATTTATCAGCTGACTATTCATCTCCCTTCCTAGACGGTTTAATAAAGACCGGTTTTTGGGGAGCAGAGATGCGAACCATGTAAGCAATCGATCGCCATCCTTTAAGAAAAAAAACACAGAAAAGGGCACAATCACTAGATAGAGCAGTGTTCCTACGAGTTCTGGAACCTCATTTAAAAGAGAATTAAGAATGGTTCCGCTAAGAACGGCTGCCTCAGCTGTTATGGATGATAACCAATGATCTACCTGCTCTACCGTTACAAAACCTGGTGACGATTCTGCAAGCCCCAGTAATAAGTTTCTTGCCTGTTCAAATACCGATGGCAAAGCAACTACTAACGCTCTTAACTGTTGCCATACCAATGGCACTAGGAAAAGGACTAGCGCAATCATGGCACCTAGAAAGAATAAAAAGACCAAGCAAACCGATAGAAAAACGGGCATACCTGCTTGATTTAATTTCTTTACCAAACCATCTAATAGGAACGCTAAAACCAAGCCTATGAGAACAGGAGCAATCAGTCCTCCCACGAGATAAAAGAAAACAAAAGATCCGATCAGCAAGACCACAAGATAAACAGCTTCTTCATTAGAAAAATGTCGATTAACCGATTCACCTAAAATTTCGAGGAATTTCATAAATCCCGCTTCTTAGTCAGAATATAGGTGTAAGTATCACCTTCAATCTTCGTTTCTATCAATGCATTCCCGCTCTGTTTAGCAAAAACTTCAAAGTCGCGTACTGACCCCGGATCGGTCGCTAGTACCTTTAGTAAGGCTTCCGCGGGCATACTATTTAGAGCCCGCTTCGCTTTCAACAAAGGCATAGGGCAATTCAATCCTCTTACGTCAAGCAATAATGTATCAGTCATCGTAAACTCTTATTAAAGAACTAGGCCATTTAGATTATCTATGTTGATCAGGTACTTATAAAGTAATATATCACCTATGAAAACAGGAAAAATAATACGTAGATTAGTCTTGGCCTCTGGTATTTGTTTTGTACTGGTTTTACTGATAAAGATTTCTTTCGCTGAGGTACGTCATAGCCTCCCGGTACTTGGCGATGCATCTTCAAGTCTTATTTCTCCTCAAATGGAGCGAGAGATTGGTAAAGACTTTTTGCGACAAATACACTCTAGCTTCCACACTGTTAGAGACCCAATTTTAAAATATTACATTAAAGGCCACCTCAGAGATTTAGCTCAGCACTCAGAGCTGAAGGAAAATCTGCAGGGAATCGTCTTAATTGATAGTGAACAAATCAATGCCTTTGCCGCCCCGGGGGGCATAGTAGGCATTAACCTAGGATTAATGCTCCATGCCCGGGATATACATGAATATTCAGCTGTTATGGCTCATGAACTTGCGCATTTAAGTCAACGACATTTTGCACGAAGAGTAGAGGAATCCAGAGCAAATATGCTTCCTACCATGGCATCATTGATTGCCGCTATAGGAATTGGGATGCTAGGTGGAAGTGATGCTGGGATGGCCGCAATATCTGCGTCACAGGCGGTAGCGCAATCTAATGCTCTTAGATACAGCCGAAACCGAGAACAAGAAGCGGATCGAATAGGGCTTGCGACTCTCCATCGAGCTGGCCTAGATACAGGAGGGATGGCAAGGATGTTCGAAAGAATGCAGCGAAATTATAGGTTTACCAGAATGCCCCCGGAGTTCCTCCTTACACACCCTCTTAGCGAAACACGCATTGCGGATGCCAAAAGCCATGCAAGAAGGTACCCAGAGAATAATGCTGATGATTCCCCAGATTATGCCTTAATGCGAGCAAGGGCGTACCTCCACTATGCAAAATCACCCGAGTCTGCCATACAGCACTTCACAAAAAATATGGAAGATAGTCCTGATTCTATTGCCGCCATTTATGGTCTTTCTTTAGCGAATTCCAAAGCAGGAAGACATAAAAAGGCCATTGCACTAGGAAAGAATATTCTCAATTCAGGACTATCAAAGATCCTATCGATTTCTTGTTATACCGAACTCTTGATAAACGCTGAACAATTTGATCTTGCCAAAAAAATCTTGGTAGAACATCTCAAAATCAACCCTCAAAACAATGCCATGACCTCTCTTTTTGCCGATTTGCTGACAAGCAGCGAAGATTACATATCAGCTGAAAAAGTTCTAGAGAAACAGAGCCAAACCCAGCCGAACGACGTAGACGTTTGGTTTAATCTAGCCGAAGTAGCTGGAAAAGCTGGAAATATAGTTGGTGTTCACAAGGCAAGAGCCGAGTATTTTGCACTCCATGGAGCGTATCAAAAAGCAATTTCTCATCTCGAGTACGCTAAACGACTCACAAGCCGAACGAATAGATCTTCTAACGCAAAATTAGATCAGCGTATTACAGACCTAAGGAATGCTTTGCGGTCAGCAAGGTCCTCCTAAGGCCGATCTAAAGATAGATCTACGAGGGGAAATCAAGCATGCGCTTCAAAGGAATCATTGCCTGAGCGCTTAATATCGGGTCTATAACGATCTCATTGTCATGCATACTGCTTTTATCACGCAATACAGCAGCAAGAGTTCTTAGATCATTCATTGCCATCCACGGACAATGAGCGCAGCTTCTGCAAGTAGCCCCTTCGCCCGCTGTAGGGGCTTCTAAAAAGCGTTTATTGGGATTTTGCTGTCGCAATTTGTGAAATAAGCCACGATCAGTTGCTACGACGAACTCTTTATGCGGCAGCTCTCGAGCAGCCTTTAGGATTTGGCTTGTGCTACCGACCGCATCTGCTACATCTATCACCCCAGCTGGCGATTCGGGGTGGACCAAAACTCCAGCCTCCGGGTAAACCCTTTTTAGTTCAAATAAAGCTTTAGATTTGAACTCATCGTGAACTACACAAGATCCACTCCACAATAACATGTCTGCTCCCGTCTGCTGCTGGATATATCTACCCAAATGTTTATCAGGAGCCCATAAGATTTTGTGTCCAGATGCATCAAGTGCATCAATAATAGGTAATGCAACACTACTAGTAACAACCCAATCTGCTAATGCCTTAACGTGAACCGAGGTATTAGCGTAAACAACCACTTTTCTATCTGGGTTGGCCTGACAAAATTTTTCGAAATCTTCGGGAGGACAACCCAAATCTAGAGAACATTCCGCTTCAAGAGTCGGCATGACGACCATTTTATCCGGAGATAAAATCTTCGCTGTTTCGCCCATAAATCTGACTCCGGAAACTACCAATGTAGAAGCCTGGTTTTCTCGACCGAACCGAGCCATTTCCAAAGAATCCGAAACACATCCACCGGTCTCTTCAGCCAAATCTTGTATGCTCCCATCTACATAGTAATGAGCGACTAAAACTGCCTTTCGCTGTCTAAGTAGGTCCGCGATTTCCTCTTTGAGTAGTTTGATTTCAGAAACACCCAACTGCTCGGGAATCACTAAAGGAACCCGATCTTCAGGAACTGTATAATCTCTCACCGCTACACTAGGTTTCATGGCCATCGAATACTAACACATAAGGATTTTTTCAAGTCAATAACGAAAATTTGCTATATCTTTATTATCACTCATATCTGGAGAGTTATACTCATGCTCAATGTCATTTTTCTCACCAGCGATAAAGCACGCTCTAATAACGATAATCAACATCGCCTACCAAAAGCTTTTAAAAAACTCGGGTGCGAACCAGAATTGCTAGACCATTCCGAGATACAGGTTAACTCAAATCAACTATTTCTTGGTAACACTCTCGCTGATCACTACGACCTAATTTGGCTATTAGGTTTTGGTGATGAATCAACCTTCTTAGATCGAATGCAATTGCTCAGTCTGGCAAGAAATGAACAACTAGTTAACAATCCAAAAGCTCTCATTTTCCTGCACGCAAAGCAACTCTGGTCTAATTATATGCCTGAGACCCATATATCAAATGACGTCGAAAAACTGAGTAATATCATCAGCTCAGGTGGGCAATGGGTTTGTAAACCCACCGCTGGCAGCTTTGGCAAAAATGTGTCCTTTTGTAGCCATGACCAAAACCCAATACCAATTTTAGAAGCTCTTACATCTGCTGAAAATGAATCAAAGCCAAAGTATTGCATCGTTCAACGATACTTACCCGAAATACAACTTGGTGAGTTGCGAACCATCATCGCTGGAGGGGCTTTAATAGGAAGCTACCTTAGAATTCCGAAGGACGGACTAAGAGCGAATGTTAGTGCAAATGCCGATATTAGGAGAGCGAAACCAACAAAAAAACAGCTGGGAATCCTGGGCGAATTGACTGCTGATCTCTACAAAAATGGAATAAAGTTCGCGGCGATCGACCTGGTAGGAGAGCACCTGATGGAAGTCAACATTGCAAACCCTGGAGGGCTAGAAAGCCTTGAAAAACTTTACGCCGAAGACCTAAGCGTAAATGTTGCTAGCAGCATTATAGATAGCCTTACCGATAGTTGATATTTATTGCTTCCAAGGAGGAATGGCGTCCCAATCGAACGGTTTAATTCCTTCTGCAATAATTTGATAAATACTTGGTTCAACATTGGAACCATCAATATCGAGAAACCCAATAGTTCCAAATTGTGTATCGTAATTATGAGGATAGGTTGGAGATCCAGGGTTTACGCATAAAATCCCCCGCACTTTTTCAATCTTCTCCTGATGCGTATCCCCGGAAATTATGACATCAGGTGTTTTATCAGGGAAAAAACGATCTAGCCAGAGATCCATCGTAAGATTCGGGGGTCTCTCGGGGATTGGGAGATAGTGCGTTAGTCCGACTGAAACATCATCAAATTCTAATAACCAAGAATATCTAACCCTAGGATCCTCTGGTTGGATCTCCCTACCACCACCCCCATCTTCTCCATTCCCACGAGCGGCATAAACAGGGGCAATATCCTCAAGATCATCAAGAACCTCAAGCGCATGAATATCACCAGCATGCATAATCAAATCGACATCCCGAAACGCTAGGTATATCTGCGACCATAAGGACTCTCTAGCCTCTGGAATATGGGTATCTGATATTAATCCTATGCGATAGCTCATGTAGTTACACTAACATTTTCATCAACACGACGTACTGAGCCTGAAAATACCCAAAGTAACAGTATACATATAACAAAACATATACCACTCACAAACAACGCCGCTGATATACTAAAAAGCTCTGCGATAATACTAATAGGAATCACACCCAGTGGCATTAATCCATGAGACATCATATCAACACTTAAGATTCTGCCACGCATGTGATCTTCAACTTGCAATTGCAAAAGACCTCGATTTAGAGACATATTCCAAGAGCTGACAAAACCAATTAAAGCAATTAACCCAATACAAACGCCAAAGGATGTCGCTAAGCCAAAAGCAGCCGTAACCACACCCCAAGCTACACAAGTTCCCACAAGCCAAAGCGATCTATTCCGAAAATCACTAGCGCTTGCTAGTAGCAATGACCCTAAAATGGCTCCAATACCCATAGATGACATCAGAATACCGAGATCATCCGCACCTCCACTTAATATATCCTGGTTAAAAGCAGGCAACATCGTATTTATAGTCATACCAAACAAGAAAGGTACAATGGAAAGCAAAATAAGACCAAAAACAGGGGGATGATCTAAAACGTAGGAAAAAGCATCCCGCATGTCACGAATCACCGACTTTTGCTCCGCAACATTTCTCACAATTCCAGCTTTACTGATCAGCAGAGTTGTCAAAACAGAGAGGAAATATAAAAAAGCTATAACAAAATAAACAATACCGACCCCATAGGTAGAAGACGTGTCCCCCCCCGCAACCCACGCTATCAGGAAACCTGCTAACGCTGGGCCTAGTATACGAGACAGATTCCAGCTAGTAGTGTTAAGCGCCATCCCGGTAAAAATAAGATGCTGGGGAATAAGCTCAGGAGCGAACGCTTGACGCGCGGGCATGGAGAGCGCCAAAATTGTGCCATTAAATAGCCCAAACCAGATAAAATCCCAAAATACCACTTGGTCCTTAAAAATAATCCATCCCATAAAAATAGTGGCAATACAATTTAGCGTTTGAGCAACTACTATTACCAATCGCTTTGGTGTTCGATCTGCTACAACACCTCCCGCCAAGGAAAATAATACAGTTGGCAGCATAAAAGCCAGAGTAACCCAAGCTAAATCCATTGGTGATGAAGTCAGCTCGTACACTAACCATCCGCGAGCTACAATCTGCATATTCATAGCAAAAGAAGATGCCAGGCTGCCAATCCAAAGCCAGCGAAAATCAGCGACTTCTAAAGCCTTATATATATTGCGCGATGGCATAGATACTAAGCCCACCAACCGGTAAATACCTAAGTCTATCACGTCGGTTACTCTTCAAGAGTCACAGATCTTATGTGAACTTAATGTAAATACCGAAAAAAATACAAGGTCAAAGGGCGATTTCAATAATCGAGGCGAAATGACCTTCCATCTCGGACTATATAACCGGCCGTGGGTCCCGCGAAATGAGTACCTATGACCAAAACAGGAGAATCCGCATATTTTTTTAGGAAATCACTACGAGTCGATGCACTCATAACCTGATCCCAGTCAACCTCCGTAGACCATTCTGGGTAGCTCATCTGACATGGATGATGAATCATATCACCCGTTATAATAGCTTCCTCGCCTTTTGACGATATGTGAACACTCACATGGCCTGGTGTATGCCCGGGTGTCGCTTCCAACCAAACTTCATCGGTCACTATATGATTCTGCTTGACAAGATTTGCCATACCGTAATCAAAGATTGGCTGGATGGAATCCTCGATAACTGGTCCAAATTCCTGCTCTTCGCTTTGCCAATAATCCCACTCGATCTCCGAAAACAGGTAACTTGCGTTAGGGAAAGTGGGAACCCATTTACCTTGTTCTAGCTTGGTATTCCATCCCACATGATCAACATGCATATGTGTACACATAACAACATCGATAGAATCAGTTGAAAATCCTGCTAGGCTTAAGTCCTCCAAATAGTGTGATTGCATCTTGTCCCAGCGAGGATAATTTCGCGATTTGTCATTACCTATGCATGTATCAACTAATATGGATTCGCCTTGTGAGGATAGAACCAGCGAATGCATGCTCAAAAGGGGTTTTCCATCTTCTGTTAAAAATGGTTTTAACCATGGGCGTTCGAGCATTAGCTCAGGAGTTGCTTGGGGTAATATGTAGGGCCCCAACGAACCTGTCGTCAACTCAACGACTCTAGTTATGGTTACATCACCAATTTTCCAGCTAAGCATGCTTTATATGACCTAATTCATTGTTCTGCTTCTAGGACAAGGAATTCTAATATCCTAAAACTATACCTCATGAAAAAAATTTCGTAATCAGATATAAGTAACCCTATAACGATTTCGAGGGATTTTGAATAGTGAAAAAAATTGGTGATGTTGGGCTTGAAGTATTAGGTAATATTGCGACCGTTGAAATTCAGCGACCGCCGAACAACTTCTTTGATTTGGATCTCATTAATTGTTTAGCAGACGCTTTCGCTGAAATAGATGAGATTAATGCAGTGCGGGCATCGGTCCTATGCTCCAAAGGAAAACATTTTTGTGCTGGAGCAAACTTCTCAAATAAGACTGAACAGAAAAAACGCGACACACGCCTAGAAACAGACGGAAATCCACTGTACAAAGCCGCCACGCGGCTTTTTTCTAGAAAAAAACCAATCGTAGGAGCAATTCAAGGAGCCGCGGTAGGTGGCGGCTTCGGTCTAGCAGTAATGCCTGATTTTAGGATAGTTTCGCCAGAAACGAGGTTTACAGCAAATTTCGTCAAGCTAGGCTTTCATCCAGGTTTTGGTTTAACACATACCCTCCCAAAAATTATCGGCCACCAGAAAGCTTCCTTGATGTTTCTCACAGGACAGCGAATAAATGGTGAAACAGCTTATAAATGGGGT